>JAFACJ010000248.1 GCA_023425615.1 Actinomycetes bacterium | reverse complement strand
CTCCAGGTGCTGGATGATCACCGTGGAGAGCACGTCGATGCCGGCGTCCAGCAGGCGCTCGACGTCCTGCCAGCGCTTCTCCGTGTCGCCGCCGGGGACGTTGGTGTGGGCGAGCTCGTCGACGAGGACGACTTCCGGTGCACGGGCCAGGACCGCCTCCACGTCGAGTTCGGTGAACTCCGCGCCGCGGTAGGAGACGGTGCGCCGGGGGATGATCTCCAGACCGTCCAGAAGGGCGAGGGTGCGGTCGCGGTCGTGGCACTCCACCAGCCCGACCACCACGTCGGTGCCCCGCTCGCTGCGGCGGCGCGCCTCGGAGAGCATGGCGTAGGTCTTGCCCACGCCGGGGGCGGCCCCCAGATAGATGCGGAGCCGTCCCCTGGCCATGGTCTCTCCTTCTCAGCCCTTGAACGGGGCGGTCTCGTCGAGCGCGAGGTTGAGGGTGAGGACGTTGACGGCCGGGTCGCCCATGAAGCCCAGGGCGCGTCCGGTGGTGTTGTCCTCGATCAGCTTCTTGACCTCGGCGACCGGGACGCCGCGGGCCGCGGCGATCCGCGGCGCCTGGATCCGCGCCCACGTGGTGGAGATGTGCGGGTCCAGGCCCGAGCCGCCGGCGGTGACGGCGGCGGCGGGCACCGCGGGCTCGGCGGGGGCGTCACCGCGGACCGGCACGATCTGGCCCTTGCCGTAGTCCTCGCCGTAGGTGGCGCACTCGACCTTGACGCCCCGGTACTCCGCGAGGAACGGGGTGGCGGGGCATGCCTGGTTGACGCTGATGACCCTGGTCGGGTGGGTGACGATCCCGGCGGCGTCGCGGGGCCCGATCACCGACAGGACCGCGCCGACGCCGTCCTCGGTGCAGTACGGCCGTGCGGGGTCCACGCCGTCGAGTTCGCCGAACCGCACGCTGCGGGCGCAGACCGTGGTGAGCAGCGAGGTGCGCGCGTTCTCGTCCTCCTTGCCCGCCTTCACCAGCGCGGGGTCGGGCAGGGTGTCGACGACGTCCTCCATGCCGCGGTTGCTCGCGGCCGTGGCCATCGGGTCCCAGCCGTCGCCCGCGTTGGAGTCGCGGACCTGGAAGTACTGCTTGAGGGGATTGCCGTCCTTGTCGAGGAACGGCTGGCCGATCAGCTCGCTGCCGACCTTCCTCCCGTCCACCTCGACGTAGGAGCCGTCGGCCTTGTGCTTCAGGCCGGGGAGCTGGGCGACGGCCATGACGGCCAGGGGGTAGAGGGCGCCGCACACGACGGTGAGGAGCAGCAGGGCGCGGAGCGCGGCGAGGTGCTGGCGGAGCCAGCCGGGAAGAGTGTTCATGAGGAGATCCCCGGAAGGAACTGGATCAGGAGGTCGATGATCTTGATGCCGATGAACGGGGCGATCACCCCGCCCAGGCCGTAGAGGGCGAGGTTGCGGTTCAGCAGCCGGGAGGCCGAGCTCGGCCGGTAGCGCACGCCGCGCAGCGCCAGCGGGATCAGCGCGATGATGACCAGCGCGTTGAAGATCACCGCCGAGAGGATCGCCGACTGCGGGCTGGACAGCCGCATGATGTTCAGGGCCTCCAGGCCCGGGAACAGGGCGACGAACATCGCCGGGATGATCGCGAAGTACTTGGCGATGTCGTTGGCGATGGAGAACGTGGTCAGCGCGCCGCGCGTGATGAGGAGCTGCTTGCCGATCTCCACGATCTCGATGAGCTTGGTGGGGTCGGAGTCCAGGTCCACCATGTTCCCGGCCTCCTTGGCGGCCGAGGTGCCGGTGTTCATGGCGACGCCGACGTCCGCCTGCGCCAGCGCGGGCGCGTCGTTGGTGCCGTCGCCGGTCATCGCGACGAGGCGCCCGCCCTCCTGCTCGGACTTGATGAAGGCGAGCTTGTCCTCGGGCTTGGCCTCGGCGAGGAAGTCATCGACGCCCGCCTCCTCGGCGATGGCCTTGGCGGTGAGCGGGTTGTCGCCGGTCACCATGATCGTCTTGATGCCCATGGCGCGCATGTGGTCGAACCGCTCGCGCATCCCGGCCTTGACCACGTCCTTGAGGTGGATGACGCCGAGGACGCGGGCCTGCCCGTCCTTGGCCTCGCCGACGACCAGCGGTGTCCCGCCGGCGGCGGAGATGCCGTCCACGGCGTCGCCGAGGGCGGGGGAGACCAGCCCGCCGTGCTCGCGCACCCAGTGCGACACCGCCGAGGCCGCGCCCTTGCGCAGCCGCCTTCCGTCGACGTCGACGCCGGACATGCGGGTCTGGGCGGCGAACGGGATCCACTCGGCGTGCGCCAGCTCGCCGGGGGTGCGCTCGCGCAGTCCGTACGCCTGCTTGGCGTAGACGACGATCGAGCGGCCCTCGGGCGTCTCGTCCGCCAGCGACGCCAGCTGCGCGGCGTCGGCGAGCTCGTCCTCGGTGACGCCGCCGACGGGGATGAACTCCGACGCCTGCCGGTTGCCCAGGGTGATGGTGCCGGTCTTGTCCAGCAGCAGGGTGTTGACGTCGCCCGCGGCCTCCACGGCGCGTCCGGACATCGCCAGGACGTTGCGCTGCACGAGGCGGTCCATGCCGGCGATGCCGATCGCCGACAGCAGCGCTCCGATCGTGGTGGGGATGAGGCAGACCAGCAGCGAGACCAGCACGATGCCGGTGACCCCGTTCGCGTCGAGCGCCGCGGTGTCCGGGACGCCCGGGTTGCTGATCTTCGCCCAGATGGCGAACGGCTGCATGGTCGCGGTGGCCACCACGAAGATGAGCGTCAGCGCGGCCAGCAGGATGTTCAGGGCGATCTCGTTCGGCGTCTTCTGCCGGGAGGCGCCCTCCACCAGGGCGATCATCTTGTCGATGAACGACTCGCCGGGCCGCTGGGTGATCTTCACGACGATCCGGTCGGAGAGCACCTTGGTGCCGCCGGTGACCGCCGAGCGGTCGCCGCCGGACTCCCGGATGACGGGCGCCGACTCACCGGTGATCGCCGACTCGTCGACCGAGGCGATGCCCTCGACGACGTCGCCGTCGCCGGGGATGATCTGGCCGGCCTCGACCACCACCACGTCGCCCTGGCGCAGGTCGGCGGCAGGCACCTGCTCCTCGCCGCCGTTCACCAGCCGCCGCGCGACGGTGTCCTTCTTGGCCTTGCGCAGGGTGTCGGCCTGCGCCTTGCCGCGGCCTTCGGCGACCGCCTCGGCGAGGTTGGCGAAGACGACCGTCAGCCACAGCCACACCGTGATCGCGATCGCGAAGAAGGTGTGCTCGCGGACGGCGAGGACCGTCGCCCAGACCGCGCCGATCTCGACGATGAACATGACGGGGTTGCGCCACATGACGCGGGGGTCGAGCTTGCGCAGTGCGACCGGCAGCGACTTCAGCAGCATGTGGGGGTCGAGCAGGCCGCCGCCGACGCGGGCGGACGCCTGCCGGGGGGCCGGCGAGGGCGTGGACATCAGTGGATCCCTTCTGCCAGCGGCCCGAGGGCGAGCGCCGGGAAGAAAGTCAGGGCGACGAGGATGAGGGTGACGCCGGCGACCATGCCGACGAACTGCGGCCGGTGCGTGGGCAGCGTGCCCGCCGACACGGGGACGGGGGTCTGGCGGGCCAGCGACCCGGCCAGGCCGAGCGCGAAGATGATCGGCAGGAACCGGCCGAGGAGCATGCACATGCCGAGCGCGATGTCGTAGAACCAGGTGTTCACCGTGATGCCGGCGAACGCCGACCCGTTGTTGTTCGCCGCCGACGTGAAGGCGTACAGCACCTCGGAGAACCCGTGGGCGCCGGGGTTGTTCATGCCCTCGCGCGGGCCGGGGAAGGCCATCGCGAGCGCGGCACCGATGAGCACCAGCGCCGGGGTGACCAGGAAGTACATCGACGCGAACTTGATCTCGCGGGCGCTGATCTTCTTGCCGAGGTACTCGGGGGTGCGCCCGACCATGAGCCCGGCCACGAACACCGTGATGATCGCGAGGATGAGCATGCCGTACAGGCCCGAGCCGACACCGCCGGGCGCTACCTCGCCCACCATCATGTTGAGCATCAGCACGGCCCCGCCCAGGCTGGTGTAGGAGTCGTGGAAGGAGTCGACGGCGCCGGTGGAGGTGAGCGTGGTCATGGTGGCGAACACCGCCGAGTCCACCACGCCGAACCGCTGCTCGACGCCCTCGGCGGAGGCGCCGATCGCCTCGGCGACGGTGCCGTGGTGGGCGACCTGGGCGACGGTGGTGGCGGTCAGCGACACCAGCGCCAAGATCGCCATGACCGCGGCGATCGCGTAGCCCTGCCGCTTCTGGCCGACCAGGCGCCCGAAGGTGCGGGGCAGCGAGAAGGCGATGACCGACAGCAGGAAGATCTCGAACCAGTTGGTCCAGCTCGTGGGGTTCTCGAAGGGGTGGGCGGAGTTGGCGTTGTAGAAGCCGCCGCCGTTGGTGCCCAGTTCCTTGATGACCTCCTGGGAGGCGACGGGGCCTCCGGTGATGGTCTGCGAGCCGCCGGTGACCGTGGTGACGGTGTGCGGGTCGGCGAAGTTCTGCACGACGCCGCCGATCACCAGGACGATCGCGCCGATGAAGGCGAGGGGCAGCAGGATCCGCAGGGTGGCGCGGGTGAGGTCGACCCAGAAGTTGCCGAGTTCGTCGGTCTTCTTGCGCACGAACCCGCGGACGAAGGCGACGGCCACGGCGATGCCCACGGCGGCGGACACGAAGTTCTGGACGGCGAGGCCGCCCATCTGGACCAGGTAGCCCATCGTGCTCTCGCCGGAGTACGCCTGCCAGTTGGTGTTCGTCACGAAACTGACGGCGGTGTTCCAGGCCACGTGGTCGGTCACGGGCGGGAAGCCGAGGCTGAGGAACAGCTTGTCCTGCAACCGCTGGAGCGCGTACAGGAACAGAAGGGAGACCAGCGAGAACGCCAGGACGCTCTTGGCGTAGGTGCCCCATCTCTGCTCGGAGGCGGGATCCACGCCGATGGCCTTGTAGATGCCGCGTTCCACCTTGCTGTGCTTGGTGGAGCTGAGCACCCGGTACATGTAGTCGCCCAGGGGAACGTGCGCCAGGGCGAGCGCGGCGATGAGGGAGACGATGAAGACGACTCCCGCGGTGGTGGGGCTCATCTAGAACTTCTCCGGACGCAGTAGGGCCACTACCAGGAACACGACGAGGCCGACCACGAGGATCAAGCCGACGATGTTGTCGGGACTCACAGGCGTCCCACCGCCTTGACGACGAGGCCGAGCACCGCGAACACCGCGATGGTCAGCGCTATGAGCACGAGGTCTGCCATGACTGCTGTCTTCTCCGGTCGAGAGGTCCGATGGGGGCCGGCACCGCTCCGCCCCCCGACGGCGCGGTGCCGCATAGAAGAAAACACCTGATTTACGGCTTTCCGGCGTCCCCTAACGCTTTCCATACGGCAAGATCGGCAATCTTTACGCGTTCCCTACGCCGGGTGCTTCGGCGCAGGTCACAGGCCTTTTCCCGACCGTTCCCCGGAGCCGGAAGGGCGACTCCCGGGAACTGTGAGGCAGCTCGCAAAGGCGTCAAGGACCTGTCAGAAGCGGGGCGTTCGGCGTCAGGAATACGCATGTAAATCAAGAAACGCCGGTGACAGCTGCTTAACGTGAGTCGGCCGGACGCGTCTGGAACGCGGAGGCGAACAGAGGAGGCGTCATGGAAGACGACATCGACGAACAGGTGCTGTGGGTCCCGGTCAAGGAGACCTCCTGCGGGGCGCTGGCCGTGCGCACGGGCCGCGCCCCGGGGTCGGGGCGGGTCGGGATCGGATTCACCTCGCGGTCCGCGCTGCTGCTGGCCCTGGGCTCCGGGCAGCCGTCGGTACGGCTGGCGGGCGGCGCGCTGCGCGCCCTGCTCCTGCCCCTGGGCGTCGCCCGGATCGAGGTGGACCCCGTCATCCTCGACCCGGCGCTGCTGCGGCTGGGCGAGCGGCTCGTGGGGAGCGCGGCATGAGCGCCCGCTCGATCGCGACCGTCCTGGAGGCGTCGGTCCTGCCCCTCACCGCGCGCGCCGTCCCCGACGGCGATCTGGAGATCGGCGGCGTCTCCCTGGCCGAGGTGGCACGCAAGTTCGGCACCCCCGTGCAGGTCGTGGACGAGGCGGACGTGCGGGAGCGGTGCCGTGTGTTCCGCGACGCGTTCTGGGACGGCGAGGTCGCCTACGCGGGCAAGGCGTTCCTGTGCCGCGGCATGGCCAGGTGGGTCGCCGAGGAGGGTCTCTCCCTCGACGTCTGCTCGGCGGGGGAACTGGCGGTGGCGCGGTCCGCCGGGTTCCCCGCCGAGCGGACCCTCCTGCACGGCAACGGCAAGACGCCCGAGGACCTGAAGGCGGCGTTCGCCTACGGCGTGGGCCGGATCGTCGCCGACTCCGCGCAGGAGATCTCCCGGCTCGCCGTCATGGCGGCGGACCTGCCGGGGCCGCGCCAGGACGTCATGCTGCGGGTGGTGCCCGGCGTGGACGGCGGCACCCATCCGTCCCTCACCACCGGGACCGAGGAGCAGCAGTTCGGCTTCTCCATCACCACGGGGGCCGCCGCCGACGCCGTCCGCCGCGTCCTGGGCCAGCGCCGCCTGCGCCTGGTCGGCCTGCACTGCCATCTGGGCTCGCAGATCAGCGACGCGGGCGCCTACCTGCGGGCCGTGCCGCGCCTCGTCGGGCTGATGGCGCGCGTCCGCGACGAGTACGGCGTCACGCTCCCCCAGCTCGACCTCGGCGGCGGCCTCGCCGTCCGCTACCGCCCCGACGACCCGTGGCTGGCACCCGAGGAGCTGGCGCCGCGTCTGTCGGGGGCGCTGCGCGCCGCCTGCGCCGAGTACCGGCTGCCGGTGCCCCGGATCACGGTCGAGCCGGGGCGTGCCATCGCCGCCCGTGCCGGCGCCACGGTCTACCGCGTCCTCGGCGTGAAGCGCTCGGCGGCGGGCCGGGTGTTCGTGACGGTCAACGGCGGCATGAGCGACAATCCACGCCCCAGCCTGTACGGGGCGCGCTACTGCGTCCGCGTCATCGGCCGCGCCCCCTCCGCCGCCGACCGTGCCGCCACCGTCGTCGGCCGGCACTGCGAGACCGGTGACGTCCTGGCCCGCGACGTGCCGCTCCCGGCGGACGTGCGTCCCGGCGATCTCCTCGCGGTCTTCTGCACCGGCGCCTACCACCACTCCATGGCGTCGAACTACAACCTCGTCCGCCGCCCGCCGGTCGTCGCCGTCCGCCAGGGCGCCGCACGGGCGCTGGTCCGCCGCGAGACCGAGGAGGACCTCCTGCGCCGCGACGTGGGCTGAGCACCTTGCGGCGGGCGGCGGCGAGCAACTAGTTTTCCGTCACACCTGAGAAAACTTTGTTTCTCCCTCAGAAACGGCGGTGCGGGCTGTGGTCTCAGCGGTCATGGCGGTGATCGGCGGATGCATGCTGCTGCTCGCCTGGCTCGCCCTGCGGGCGCGGAGCGCGGCGGGAGCCGTGGCGGTCCTGGTGGCGGTGGTCTGCGCCGGGCTCGCCTATGACAACCTCGCCGTCGCGGCCGGACGCCTCATCGGGTACGGGGACGCGCTGCGCGCGGTCAACGCGCCGCGGTTCTGGATCCACGCGCTGCTCACGCCCCTGCTCGTCCTCGCCGGCGTGGCACTCGCGGCGCGGCTGGGCGTCAGGAGGGCCGCCGGACGCGCGGCGGCCGTCACGGCCGGCGCGCTGG
>JAFACJ010000230.1 GCA_023425615.1 Actinomycetes bacterium | reverse complement strand
TCTCCTGGTCCTCCAGGAGCGGCTGGAGGCGGCCGACGCCGAACAGCGCGGCGTGGATGCCGGCGGCGTACTCCTCCTCCTCCTCGGCGGTCGGCGGGCGGCGCCCGTAGCCGATCTCCGAGCGGGCGTGCTCCTCCAGCACCTGGGCGATGAGCGCGCGGGCGAACTGCCGCTCGTCCTCGGCCGACATCGGCGGCAGGCCCGAGGCGGCGTCGAGCCGGCGCTGGTGGGCCAGCCGGTCGCCGACCTCCTGGCGCAGCCGCTTGACCAGGACGTGGTCCATCTAGCTCCCCCTCCGGTCGCCCAGGATCTGGTGCGACCCCGACTGCCGGGGGTCGTGCCGGGCCGGGCCCTGCTGGGGGCCGGTGGCGTGCCGGGGGTCGGCCACCACCGAGGGGTGCTGGGCCTGCGGCGCCGGGCGCTCCAGCACGGGCCGCTGCATGAGGTTGCCGGCCAGCTCGCGCGCCGAGCGGATGAGCAGCGACTTGTCGAGCCTGCCGCCCCACTCGCCGCGCAACATCTGGGCGCCCTTGGGGTCGTAGGCCAGGCCGCCGAGCACCGCGGCGGGCAGCTTGGACTGGGCCAGCACCCGCTCGACCTCGGTCAGCGAGCCGCGGTAGCCGCGCGGGTCGGCGACCACCACCACGCCGAGCCGGGCGCGCTGCTGGGGCAGGTCGGCCGACAGCTGGGAGAGGCGCTCGCGCAGGTGCGCGACGTGCTCCAGGGTGGCGTGGGTGACCAGGACGACGAGGTCGGCCTCGCGCAGCAGGTCCAGCAGCGGCGAGGAGGGCCCGAGCCTGCCGCAGTCGGCCAGCACGTCCACGCCCGGCAGGATCGCCATCGAGCGGCCCAGCGGGCTCCACAGCCAGTCCAGGCCCTTGGACTGCTCGGCGTTGGTCAGCCCGACGAGCACGTCGAGCCCGCCGACCAGCCGCTGGGTGTGCGGCCCGATCTGCTCGGGACGCAGGCCGCGCCTGGCCTCGGTGGCCAGCGAGAGCATGCCCTTGGCCGGGTCGAGCATGCCGTGCTCGCCGGGCAGGCGGTAGACGAGGTCGCCGCCCGCCGGGTCGCATTCGGCGACCATGACCGGACGCGGCCAGACGGCGCCGAGGGCCACCGCCGCGGTGGTGACCCCGGGGGCGCCCTTGTCGGCGGCCAGTGCGATCAGTGCCACCCGCTCACCCGCCCGGTTTGTTGGGCTGCTGCGGTTTGGTCTGCTGCTCGTTCTGCGGTTTGGTCTGCGTCTTGGCAGGTGGCGCGGTGACCGTGGTGCCCGGCGGGACGATCACCACCACGACGTTGCCCGCCGAGGCGGCCTGGGCGATCGCCGCGGCCTGCGTCGGCA
This sequence comes from Actinomycetes bacterium, assembly GCA_023425615.1. Lineage (GTDB taxonomy): Bacteria > Actinomycetota > Actinomycetes > Streptosporangiales > Streptosporangiaceae > Actinocorallia. The sequence continues at coordinate 2,060 of JAFACJ010000230.1, read as the reverse complement.
GGACCGAGACCGACACGCGCGTCTCGCTGCTGCCGCCGGTGCGGGAGGAGGTCGAGACCGCGCCGGGCGCCTTGTGGACGAGCGCGTCGGGTGCCAGCAGGGTGCCCGGCTTGACGCCGGACTCGGTGCGCCCGCCCACCGCGTAGAGGGCGACCGTCTGCCCCGGGTCGAGGCCCTCACTGGGGATCTGCCCCGCCTTCAGCGACAGGCCGATGATGACGCGCCCCTTCGTCGTGTCCTGGAGGGTCGTCAGCATGTCGTTGGTGAGGAGCGTGTCCTTCGGCAGCGTCCCCGCCGCGTAGGCGTTCGTCACCTTCTGCCGCTCGTCCCAGCGGATGTACTTGATGCCGGTGTTGCCGATGGACACCGACTTCAGCGCGTTCTCGGGGATCTTCTCTCCGGCGGAGACCGGCGCGGAGAGGGCGATGGCCGAGACCCGCTGGCCGCTCTGGATGACCAGGTAGGCGCTGACCAGCGCGCCGCCCAGGATGAGCAGCACGGCCAGGGCCGCCAGCGCGGGCTTGCGCTCCCGCGGCGGCACCGGCAGCCGCTGCCCGGCGGAGGCGGCCAGCCCCGTGCCGAGCCCGAGCGGGCCCGTGTTGTTCGTGCCGGCCGACTGCCGGCTCGGCTGACTGGTCCTCATCGCTCTGGCAACTCCGGGGGGTATTTCCGAGCTCTCCGTGAACGGTACTGCGCAAACGGCCGGAGCGACCATGCTTGCGGTCTTGACAACCTCACGTCAATGGATTCCGGTAGCTGACGCTTTCTCGTGACCCGGGGTAAGAAATTGACTGGTTTCTCCGGGCTCTTCGGTGGCGCCGCCTACCTCCCACCGGAGCGGCGTGATCATGGGTAACGATGATTTCTTCCCTTTACCGCAAGGCCGCAAACATGGTTTCCGGCGGTGGAAATACCCTCCGATCCCGTGGCCCTGACTGGCCCCTGACCACAGATCCGGCGTGAGTACTGAACGCGGCGGCCGGTCATCCACAGGATGACGCACGCTGACGCGCACTGCCCGTGGCTGAAACGCGCGCTGAACGATCCACAGGATGTCATTCGACGTCCCCGTGCGCCGGTCCCTTGTGGGAGTCTTGCCTTGGTCTTCCGTCCCCCGGCGAAGCGGGAGTGGTAGGTGCGTATCTCGTTGACGGCCCTCGGCGGTTCCGGTCCTCGTGACGTCCTGGTCAGCGGCGACGCGGACATGTCGGTGGCGGCCGTCGCGCGGACGCTGGCCGGGCTCCTCGCCCAGCAGGAGGGTCAGGCGGGCGGGAAGAACATCGTCCCCCTGCAGCAGGTGATCTACGCCGACGGGCGGATGCTCGACCCCACGGCGCGTGCGGCGCGGGAGCTGCGCGACGGCGCCATCGTCACCCTGGACGCCGCGACGGTCCCGGCCACCTTGACGTCGGAGCCGTCGGGTCTGGTCGAGGTGCGCGTCATCGGCGGGCCCGACGCCGGGCGCGTGCACCGGCTGGGGCCCGGGGCGGCGCAGCTCCCCCCTGGCGTGACGGTGACGGTGGGACGCTCGGGCACGACGGTGCGGGCGCCGGAGGGCGCCACCCTGGACGGCGAGGAACTCGACGGCGAGCGGGAATGGCGCGAGGGCGCGGTGCTCGTCTGCGGTTCCACCGTTCTGGCATTGGCTCCGGCCACCGTTCCCGACACCCATTTGGAGCCGCTTCCGCAAGGGCTCGCCTTCAACCGGCCGCCGCGGATAGCGCCGCGCGGCGAACCGAGGAGGATGAAGGCGCCGCGCCTTCCCGAGAAGCAGGGAAAAGAGCGGCTGCGACTGTTCGGTGCGCTTCTGTTCTCGGTGTTCGGGCTGGTCATGGCCTGGGTGCTGGGCCAGTGGTACTGGGCGCTGTTCGCCCTGGCGTGGCCGCTCATGATGGTCGCCGAATGGATCGGCGACCGGGTTTACGGTAGGAAATCCTATAAGAAAGCGTATAGGGAATATCAGCTTAAATCTGCATATTTCGCCAGGGATCTGGAGGACCTACGGCAGGCGGACGAACGGGACCGGCGCGCCGCCCACCCCGACCCCGCCGAGATCCTGC
>JAFACJ010000228.1 GCA_023425615.1 Actinomycetes bacterium | reverse complement strand
GTTCAGGGAGGACTCGCGGGCGGCGCGGCAGAGGCGGGCCAGGTCGAGGAGTGCCTGGGAGCGGCGTTCGGCGAGGGGGCGCTCGTCGCCGGGACGGGGGGCGGCGAGGGTGTCCAGGACGAGGGAGAAGACGGGCCAGTCGGCGGGGGCGATGAAGCCGCGCAGGTCGTAGTCCTCTTCGGCGGCGGCCTCGAAGTCGACGTTGTGCAGCAGGGTGCTCAGCGCGGTCTCGGCGGCGACGACGCCGATGCGCATCGCCAGCGCGGCCGGGGAGTCGGAGAGGTCAGCGGTAGAACCCACGTTCGAAGCCTAGCCGCTGATCCCCTCCGCCTCAACAGTACGTTCGAATAACAAAAGATCACTTAAGGCGCGAAAGCCTCGACATAAGCGTGGCCGTGTGCGGTGTCGGTGCGCCGCACGTCGGCGCCCGCGGCGGAGAGCAGACCGCTGAGCTCCGCGACGCCCAGCCGGGAGTCCGCGAGGATGACGGCGCCGCCGGGACGGCTGACCCGTACCATCTCCCGTACCACCGCGCCGGGATCCGCGACCGTTCCCAGCGCGTCACGGCACAGCACCAGGGTGAAGGTGCGGTCGAGATGCGGGAGCGCGGTGGCGTCGCCCCGCTGGAAGACGAGGTTCGTCAACGCCTCCCGGTCGGCCAGGCGCTTGCCGTCGGCGAGCGCCTCGGACGAGGGGTCGACGACGGTCACCTGGTGTACGCGGTGCGCCAGGGCGCGTGACACTTCGGCCGAACCGGCGTGGACCTCCAGGCAGATGTCCTCCAGATCCAGCTCAGGTTCGGTGAAGCGGACGAAATGTAGGACCGTGCCCTGAGCCGTCTCCTCATGCGTCACTGTCACGCAGCCTCCCGGTGAATCGTTGTTCACTGGAGCATGCCTTGTATGACGGGCTGTGAACAGACCCCGGTGAGAAGTATCACGTCAGCACGCGGCCTCCGTGAAGTACCTCACGGTGCGTCACGGCCTCCGCTCGCCAGAGGGATCCCGGCGAACAGGGCTGCCAGCCCCTCGGCGTCCAGAAGGTCGGCCGGGCGGATGGTGCGGCCCGCCCGCACGTAGTGGAAGGCGGCGCTGACGCGTTCCAGCGGAACGTCGGCGAGCGCCGCCCACGCCACCCGGTAGGCGGCGAGCTGAACGGCGACCTGGCGCACCTCTTCCGGCGAGGGCGGCTGCCCTGTCTTCCAGTCGACGACCTCGTAGCCGTCGCCGTCGCGGAAGACCGCGTCCATGCGTCCGCGCACCAGGCGGTCGCCGATGAGCGTCTCGAACGGCACCTCCACGTCGAGGGGTTCGCGGTCTGCCCACTCCGACGCCTCGAAACGCTCCTGGAGCCGGAAGAGGTAGCCGTCGTCCTCCAGTTCGTCATCGGCGGCGCCGAGCAGGTCGTCGGGGTCCAGCAGCCGCTGCTGGCCCCAGCGCGTCTCCAGCCAGCGGTGGAAGGACGTGCCACGGCGGGCGAACGGCGCGGGCGGACGCGGCATGGGGCGGCGGATCCGCGCGGCGAGTTCGGCCGGGTCGCGGGCGAGCGTCACCAGCGACGTGACGGTCAGCTTGGCGGGCAGTTCGACGGTCAGGCCGTCCGTACCACGGCCCTTGTCGCGTTCGGCGAGCAGCAGTTCGACATCGCGCGCCCAGGCGACGAGCCGTCCGCTCTCCTCGGGGGTGAGGTCGTCGGTGGGGGTCCAGGGCGCGAGACGGCCGACGACGGCGTCGCGGACGAGCCGCGCGCCTTCGACGAGCGGTCCCTCTCCCAGCGGCGGCAGCGGCCAGGTGTCGGTCTTCGGCTCGGCGAGCAGCGGGTTGTGCTCGTCCTCTCCCGGCGGTTCGGTCCAGCACCAGACGGCGTCGGCGCTCTCGCGGATCTCCTCCAGGAACGGGGAGGGGCCCAGCGGCCTGGCCGCCGCGCCCCACCGGTAACCGGTCGCGATGAGCAGGTGGCTGGCGCGGGTGACGGCGACGTACGCCAGCCGCCGCTCCTCGCGCACCTCGCGGTCGGCGCACGCCTCCTCGAACGCCGTCAGGGCGTCCTTGTCCAGCCCGGCCAGCTCGGGCAGGTCGCGGCGGTCGCCGCGCAGCGGGAAGGGGATCATGCGCGGGTTGCCCGTCCAGCGGGTGCCCGACCCGGCGGGCCGGGAGGGGAAGACCGAGCCGGTGGCGGGCCTGCCGTTCTTCTGCGGGGTGAACACCAGCCCCGGCACCACGACGACCGGCCACTCCAGCCCCTTGGAGGCGTGGACGGTCAGCAGCTTCACGCTGTCGCCCTCGCCGACGCGGCCGGACTCCAGGCCGAACTCCTCGGACTCGGCGGCGCTCAGGTAGGCGAGGAACGCGCCGAGCGTGGGGTCCTCGTGGTCGCCGGCGAAGGCCATGGCGGCGTCGGTGAACGCGTCGAGGTCGGCGCGGGCGGCGACCGGGTCGAGGCCGGTGCGGGCGGCGACCTCGATGTCCAGGCCGAGCGCCCGTTCTATCTCGGCGACCAGGTCGGGCAGCGGAAGCTGGGCCTGGCGGCGGAGCTGGCGCAGTTCGTCGCGCAGCCGCACCAGACGGCGCCACCCCTCCTCGGAGTACTCGCCGGAGGCGCCGGGGTCGTCGAGGGCGTCGACGAGGCTGCCCTGCTCCTCGTTCAGCTCCCGTACCAGCTCCGACAGCGGGTCGGCGGCCTCGGGCGCGGCGGCTTCCGGTTCGGATGCGTCCTCGCGGGTGATGTCACGCCTCGCCTCGCGGGCGAGTTCGCGGGCGCGCCTACCGAGCGCCACCAGGTCGCGGGGGCCGATCCTCCAGCGCGGCCCCGTCAGCAGCCGGGCCAGTGACGCGCCGGCCGTCGGGTCGTGCATGACGCGCAAGGTGGCGACGATGTCCTGCACTTCCGGGACGGTCAGCAGCCCGCCGAGGCCGACGACCTCCACGGGGATGTCGCGTTCCTCAAGCTTCTGGCGGAGCAGCGTGAACTGCGAGCGTTTCCTGGCCAGGATCGCGACGTCCGAATACCTGAGAGGCTCCTCCCCTTCGCCGCCGTCCGGGGAGGCTCCGGCGGCCAGAACCGCCGCGATCCGCTCGGCGATCCGCTCGGCCTCGTCCTCGATGGTCGGCAGCAGCGCGCACTCCACCCGCCCCCGGCCGATCCTGGACTCGGCGGGACGCAGCGGCGAGACCCGTCTCATCTCGGCGCGCAGTTCGGCCTGGACACGTGCGGCGGCGTCCAGGACCCGTTCTCCGTTACGGAAGCTGCGCGTCAGCTCCCGCATCGGCGCGGGGCCGTCCGCCATCGGGAAGTCACTCGGGAAGCCCAGAAGGTTGCCCGCCGACGCACCGCGCCAGCCGTAGATGGACTGGCACGGGTCGCCTACGGCCGTCACCGGATGGCCGCCTCCGAACAGCGACTTCAGCAGGACGAGCTGCGCATGGCTGGTGTCCTGGTACTCGTCCAGCAGCACCACCGCGTACCGCGAACGTTCGATCGCGGCAACCTCCGGGTGGCGGGAGGCGATACGCGCGGCCAGCGACATCTGGTCGCCGTGGTCGACGACCTCCCGCCGCGCCTTGGCCTGCGCGTACGCCTCGATGATGGGCAGCAAACGCTCGCGTACCGCCTGCTTGGCGAGCACCTCACGCTGTTTGGCGATCGGCTTCTCCAGCAGCGCGAACTGCCCGTCCAGCCACCTCCCGACGTCCCTTACGTCTTCGGGAGTGCGCAGATGCTCCGCCAAGTCGCCCGACAAGTCGATGACGGCGCGCGTGACGGTGTCCGGAGACCAGTCGATCTCATCCATCGGGCCGTCGTAGGAGTCCACGGCACGCGTCGCGATCTGCCAGGCGACCGCCGGGGAGATGAGCCGCATCGTCGGCTCCAGACCCTCGCGCAGCGCGTGGTCACCGAACAGGCGTGCGGCGTAGGAGTGGTAGGTGGAGACCGTCGGCTCGCCGTCGAGCAGCTCCGGCTCGATGAGGTCGGGGTGCTCGCGCAGCCCGTCCAGGCGTTTGCGGACACGCGCGGCGAGTTCGGCTGCCGCCTTGCGGGTGAACGTCAGGCCCAGCACCCGTTCGGGACGCACCAGACGGTTGGCGACCAGCCACACCACCCGCGCGGCCATCGTCTCTGACTTGCCCGAGCCCGCGCCCGCCACCACCGCCATCGGGCCGAGGGGTGCCTGAATGACCGCCGCCTGCTCCGGGGTCGGCTCGGGCAGTCCAAGGCGCCGGGCCAGTTCCGCCGGAGATATCACCGGCCCACCTCACCGCCGTTCTCGTGCACCGGGCAGCAGGACTGTACCGGGCACGTGCGACAGTCGTCCCCGGCACGCGCCTCGAACACCGGGGACGACATGCCTTCCGCGACGATCTCGACGAGTTTCTTGGGCCACAGCGGGTCGGAGTCCTCCGAGGGCGGCTGCTGCGCCTGTTCGCGGGCGCGGCGCGTGAACGCCGCCTTGCCGACCTGGACGAGCTTGGCGCCGCCGGGCTCCAGCAATCCGTGCCGCGCGAACGCGCCGAGCATCACCGCGTACTGGTAGACGCCGAGCTGCGGGTTGCGGGCGAGCTGGTCGGACGGCACGGGCGTCCCGCCGGTCTTGATGTCGATGATGACGCCGCGGCCGTGCGCGTCGCGCTCGGCGCGGTCGATCCGGCCGCGGATGACGACACGCCCGAGGTCGACCTTGAACGACTCCTCCAGCGCGACGATCTCGTTGGGGTTCTCCCGATGCCATCCGAGGAACTTGTCGACCATCTCGGCGGCCTGCGTGCGCTGCTTCTCGCTGTACCAGGCGCTGCGGAAGTCGAGTTCCGACCAGATCTCATCCAGCCGCCCCGCCAGATGCGCCTCGGTGACCTCGGGGACGGAGCCCGCCAGCTCGGCCACCGCGTGTATCACCTTGCCCATCACGCTGTATTCGCCGGGGCCTCCCTCGCGCGCGCCGACGGCCGAGGTGAGCAGCCAGCGCAGCCCGCACGTGGTGAACGTCTCCACCTGCGAGGGCGAGATGACGATCTGCTCGTCCTCGGTGAACGGCGAACCGTCGTCGGACAGGGCGGTGATGGCGTACCAGTTCTCCGGACGGGCACCGCGGACCCCGGCGCGCGCCAGCCGAGCCAGATGGGAGGCCGCGGCGCGGCGCAGCGCCTCGGGACGCGACGGGTCGGCGACGGAGGCGCGCAGGTCGGCGACGAGCGCGGGCATCGACAGCCACCGCGTCTTCTCGTCCAACCGCGCCTCTTCGATGGCGCCCGGCAGCAGTTCGTTGAGGAAACGGGACGGACGGTCCTCGCTGTCGTCGCCCCCTACGGCCGTGACGACCAGCCTCTTGCGGGCGCGCGTCACCGCCACGTAGAACAGGCGGCGCTCCTCGGCCATCATCCTGGCCGCGATGGCGGCACCCGAGACCGGGTCGAGGACGTCGGGGCCTTCCAAGAGTTCGTCGATGCCCAGGAGCGTGCCGCGCAGCCGCAGGTCGGGCCACAAGCCCTCCTGGACTCCCGTGACGACCACGACATCCCATTCCAGGCCCTTGGAGCGGTGCGCGGTGAGGAGCCGGACGGTCTCCCCCTCGGGCGCGCGCTCGGCCAGGGAGTCGCCGGCGATCTCCTGGGCGGCGAGGTCCTCGGCGAACAGCACGGGGCCCGCCTTCGGCAGCCGGTCCACGAAACGGGCGGCGCGGTCGAACAGCGACACCACCGCGTCCAGGTCGCGGTCGGCGGCGGCGCCTCGCACACCGCCGCGCCGGCTGTCGGCCAGCCAGCGGTCGGCGAGCCCGGACTGCTCCCAGATCGCCCACAGGACTTCCTCGGCCGTGCCGGCCGACTCCCGCGCCGTACGGATGAGCGCGGCGACGCGTTCGGCGGGTGCCTTCACCTTCTCGTGGACGAACAGCAGCTCACGCGGATCGTTGAGAGCGGCGATGAGCACCTCGTTGCCGGTGCGGGTGCCGCGTGCCATCTCCTCCAAGTCACGCAGAGCGCGGCGCAGACGCCGCATACCGAGCGCGTCCGCGCCACCGAGCGGACCCGTCAGTAGTTCTTCGGCGACCGTCTCGTCGAGGTAACCGGGTTTGAGGGCGGCCAGCATCACCATCATCAGCGGCCTTACCGCCGGTTCCGCGTACAGAGGCACATCCTCGCCGAACACCGTGATGGGGACTCCGGCCTGCGCGAGCGCCCTTCGCAGCGCCGGAACCTGGTTGATGGCCCGGATCAGCACCGCGCAACGCGACCACGGGACGCCTTCCAGCAGATGCGCACGGCGCAGTTCGTCGGCGACGAGCGCGGCTTCCTGGCTGGCGGTGTCGGCGACGACGACACGTACCTCCGGCGAGGACTTGTCCGTCTCCTCCTGCGGCGCCTCTCGGGAGTCCTCCTGCGGTGTGACGAGCACGCGGTGCTCGGCCGGGCCGGGAAGCCTCCGCGCGATCCGCCGCGACGCCTCCACCAGGGCGGGGCTCATCCGGCGACACACCCGCAGCGAGACGGTCGGCGCGGGCGTGCCGTCCAACCGGGGGAAGCGGGTGGGGAACTCCAAGATGCCCCGCACGTCCGCGCCACGGAAGCCGTAGATGGACTGGTCGGGATCCCCCACCGCGATGAGGTCTGCTCCACCCCCCGCGAGTTGCTGAAGGAGTCGTTCCTGCGCGGGGTCGGTGTCCTGGTACTCGTCCACGAACACCACGTCATAGGCACCGCGTTCACGGTGGCGCACATCCTCGTCGTAGGCGAGAAGCCCCGCGGCCTCGCGGATGATTTCCGCGTAGTCATAGGACGGCACCGGATCCAGGTCGAAACGCTGGTCGTAGCGGTACATGAAGTGCGCGACGGCCACCCAGTCGTCACGTCCCTGAAGACGCCCCAGTTCATAGAGGCGCTGCGCGTCGATACCGCGTTCGGCGGCACGCAACACGAAATCACGCACTTCCTCGGCGAAGCCCTTGGTGGCCAGCGCCGGACGCAACCGTTCAGGCCAGTGGAGCGCCCCGTCCTCGATCTCACCGGCGAGCAGCCGCCGCACCTCCAGCAACTGCTCCGGACCGGTGAGCAGACGAGGCGGCTCCATCTCCTCCAGCACCGCCTGACGCCGCAGCAACGCCCACGCATACGAGTGGAACGTCAACGCGAGCGGCGACTTGGTCGTCGCACCCAGCCGCCCGGTGATGCGGTGACGCAACTCCTCGGCGGCCTTGCGGCTGAACGTCAGGACGAGAACGCGCTCGGGATCGGTGTCCCGCACCGCAATCCTGTCGGCGACGGCCTCCACGATGGTCGTCGTCTTGCCCGTCCCCGGTCCCGCCAGCACCAACAGCGGTCCGCTTTCGTGCTCCACCACCCGCCGCTGATGCTCGTCCAACGCGGGAGGCTCCGCGCCACCCACGACGCCACCGCGACGCACGAGTCGATAGGGAGCACTGACCACCCTAGAGATTCTTCTGGAAGATCAGCTCTCCTCTGGCCACTGTGACGAGAAAACACTCACGCTTTCACCGGTAGTACGGCACCGGAGGAGGGGGCGGAGGGGCGAGCCAACCCGGTGCAGCCGCAGGGTGCGGCATCGCCATGGGGTGCGGGACGTGCGGTGCGGGCGCGGGAGCGTTGAGCACCTGGCACAGTGCTTCCGCGCGTGTCGTCAGCGGGTGGCCGGAGCCGAGAACTTTCGTGCAGTCGAGTTTCAACGCGGTGGCGATCGCGTGCGCCTTGGGGAACTGGCCGACAGCCTGGTTGGTCAGACCCAGCAGCAGACGCGTCTCCAACGTGTCGGGGTGCTCGTTGCCCAGCAGACGTCCGCGTGCCGTCGCCGTCTCGTAAGCGACGCTCAGTGCCTCGGGGTGACGGCCCAGCGCGTGCAGCGACCAGCCTTCGGTGTTGCGCGCCTCCTGCGTCTCGGTGTTCTCCGGTCCGAAGACACGGCTGCGGTCGCGTGCGACGCCCGCCGCGATCGGCAGCGCCTCGGAGGCGCGTCCGACCGTGTAGAGGATTTTGGCGAGCAGCAGCCAGCTCCGCAGCGTCTTGGGGTTCTCCTGGCCGAAGACACGCGCCCGTGACTGCGCGACGGTCCTGGCGACTCCCTCTGCCTCCTGCGCGCGTCCGGCGAGGTACAGCGCCGACGCGAGGATGTTGCGGCTGCTGAGGGTGTCGGGGTGCTCGGGACCCAGCAGCGCGGCGCGGCCCTGCGCCGCCTGCTCGGCGGCGGTCACCGCGTCGGCGTAGCGGCCCTCGTGGCAGTAGCGCGCGGCGCGCTGGTTGAGCTGCGCGTACTCCTCGGCGGGAGAACCGACCGCGGGCGCGGGGGCGGGCGGCAGCGAGCCTCCCAGCACCGCCAGAGCCGCCTGCGCGTTCTCCACCGGAACGTCGGGGGCGCGGCGCGCGGGAGCGG
>JAFACJ010000216.1 GCA_023425615.1 Actinomycetes bacterium | reverse complement strand
GATCCGTCCGGCGTCGAGGCCGAGCTCGTCGGCGTGCTCGGCCGTCCACACCAGTCCGGCGTAGCAGTCCTCCACCGGACCCGGGTGGGGTGTCTCCGGCGCCAGCCGGTACTCGACGGACACCACGGCCGCCCCCACCCCTTCGGCGAGGTCGAGGAGCTCGGACAGGCCCGACCGGTTGTCACCGACGACCATGCCTCCGCCGTGGGTGTGGTAGATCACCGGCGCCGGAACCGAGGACGCCGCCGGACGGCAGATGAGCAGGGAGACGTCCGGGGCGCCCGCGGGCCCGGGCACCGCGCGCTCCTCGACGACGAAGGCACCGTCGCGGGTGAGCGCCTCCCGCGGCACCTCCGCGATACCCGGGCTGCCCTGGCGGAGCGCCTCGATGCCGGCGAGGTCCTTGAGCATGTCCGGCGCGAGGTACTCGTTGAGGACCCGCAGAGCCGGGGCGAGCTCCGTGTCGAAGGGCGGAGGCGGTCCCACGAGCGGGGCCGGATCGGTGGTGGTCATATCGACTCCAGGGGTGGTGTGACTGGAATCACCATCATGTGCGGTCCCCGAACCCTGGAACGACCGCCGCACGGCGGATTTTACCCGCCATATGGCGGGGCATGGTCGCCGCCGAGAGCGGGGCGCCCGTCCCTCAGCGCGGTCTCCGGACGGTGACGGGTTCGGCGAGTCGCTGCTCGTCGCAGACGTGCTGGAGTCTCTCCAGGGTCTCCTCCAGGCCGGGACCGAGGCGGGGGCCGGGGGTGAAGACGGCGGGCAGGTTGCGCATGCCGTTGATGACGCCGATCGTCTCGTAATGCACCGCGCCATCGGGATCGCACACATAGTCGGGCATCCGGTCCAAGACGGCCAGGAGCATCCGCTTGAACACCGTACGCGCGACGTTGGAGCCGATGCAGCGGTGGATGCCCAGCCCGAAGCTGGCGTGCCGGTTGCCCTCACGCGCCAGATCGATCCGGGCGGGGTCGGGGAAGGCGGCCGGGTCCCGGTTGGCCATCGCCCAGGAGAGCCAGAGCCGTTCGCCCTCCTTGAAGCGGGTTCCGGCGATCTCGCAGTCGGCGGAGATGGTGCGCCCGTCGCCGGGGGCGGGGGTGTAGAAGCGCAAGAACTCCTCGGTCGCCGAGTCCAGCAGGGCGTCACGTTCGCGGTCGAGGCGCTCGCGTTCGGCGGGGTTCTCCGAGAGCCACTCCAGCGCGTGGGCGGTGAGGGCCGTGGTGGTGTCGAACCCGCCGCCGATGATCAGGTGCAGGACTCCCAGGAGCTCTTCGTCGGGCGGCGTCCTGCCGTTGATGTCGGCGTTGATGAGCGCGTTCACCAGTCCTGGCCGGGGGTTCTCCCGCACCTCCTTGAGCGTGTCCTCCAGGTCCTGGTTCATCTCCAGGAGCAGTTCGAAGACCCGGTGCATCTCGGGCGAGTGCGGCGGGGTGTAGATCGACGCGTGCGCAGGCTCGTTGTAGACGACCCACTTGCGCAGCGGGATGCCCATGAGCGCCAGGGTGAAGACGGCGGGGACGACGTTGGCGAGGTCCTCGACGAAGTCGATGCGGCCGGTCTCGATCCGCTCGTCGAGACAGGCCCGCACGATGTCGTCGATCACCGGGATCCAGCGTCCGATGGCGGCCGGTGACAGGTAGGGGTTGAGCGCCTGCCGGTAGTGGCGCTGGTCGGGCGGGTCCATCTCCAGGAAGCCGCCCTGGATCGCCACGCCCGACGAGGGGATGGTGATCCCCCGGTAGCCGCGCCGCTCGCCCTTGACGTCGTGGTCGTTGGAGAGGTATTCCACCGAGCGGGCGGCGAGTTCGAAGACCTCCTGGTTTCCCGCCGCCACCCAGTGGCCCCCGTAGGTGTCGGACCAGGCGATGGGGCACCGGCCGTGCATCTCCCGGGTGATCTCCTCGAACCGGTGCCGGTATTCGGGGGTGTGCCGGTCGAAGTGGTAGCGGTTCGGCTTGCGGTCACCGTCGCCGTTGCTCTCCTGTACGTTCACGCGAGGATCTCCCTTGACGTGGAACACATGCCCTGTACGTTCGTATAGCACGAAGTTCGCACATGCGCCTAGTGAGGTCGCGCGCGGTGTCTCGCCGGCCACCGCCTTTACGTTGTAGATCAGTAGTGGACCGGTGGTCAGGCCAGGGCGTCGAGGGCGGCGATCTGGTCGGGCGCCAGGCCCACGGAGACCGCCGCCATGTTCTCCTCCAGGTGGAGGACGGAGGAGGTGCCGGGGATGGGGAGCATGACGGGCGACTTGGCCAGGAGCCAGGCCAGGGAGATCTGGGAGGGGGTGGCGCCGGTGGCCTCGGCGACGTCCTTGAGCGGGCCGCCGCGCCCGGCCAGGTCCCCCGCCGCGATCGGGTACCAGGGGATGAAGCCGATGCCCTGCGCCTCGCAGTACTCCAGGACGTCGGCGGAGCCCCGGTCGAGGAGGTTGTAGCGGTTCTGGACGGTGGCGATCTCGGCGGTGCGGCGCGCCTCCTCGATCTGCGCGACGCTCACCTCCGACAGCCCGATCGCGCCGATCTTGCCCTCGTCGCGCAGCTCGCGCAGCACGCCGACCTGGTCGGCGATGGGGAAGCGCTCGTCGATCCGGTGCAGCTGGAACAGCTCGATCCGCTCCAGGCCGAGGCGGCGGAGGCTCATCTCGGCCTCCTGGCGCAGATAGTTCGGGTCGCCGAGGACATGCCAGGCGTCCGGCCCCGTCCTCACGAAACCCGCCTTCGTCGCGATCAGCACGTTCTCCTGGTAGGGGTGCAGCGCCTCTCGGATGATCTCCTCGCTGACGTACGGGCCGTAGGAGTCGGCGGTGTCGATGAGGTCGACACCCAGTTCCACGGCCAGGCGCAGCACCTGGACCGCCTCCTCCCGGTCGCGGGGCTCCCCCCACACGCCGGGCCCGGTGATGCGCATCGCCCCGTATCCGAGCCGGCGCACCTCCTTGTCCCCGATCCGGAACACCCCTGATGGATTGAGCGGCGACGGCATCGACGAACCCCCTCTTTTCGCGATCTTCCCCCCAGTACATCAGGCGGGGGCCGGAGGTGCCGCAGGCGACCCGGACGGAGGCGCCCTACCGGGGCCGGAGACAGGCTTTTCTGGACGTTGCGGACAGGACAGAATGCCGTGGGCGAAGGGAAGGGTGCGAGGTGGCGGGATTCGACTTCTTTCGGGAGGAGATCGGGCCCGCGCCGGTCGTCGGCACGGACGAGGCCGAGGACGTGGTGCGGCGGGTGTTCGGGGTCTCGGGCGGCGTGCGGGCGCTGGGCAGCCAGCAGGACACGAACTTCCTCCTGGACGGCGCGGACGGCGCCGTCGCGGTGGTGAAGTTCGCGCATCCGGTCTTCGGGGAGACGGAGGTCGAGGCGCAGGACGCGGCGGCCGACCGGCTCGCCGAGGCGCTGCCGGACCTGCGGCTCGCGACGGTGCTGCGGACGGGCCGCGGCGAACGCATGGCCGCCCTCGTCACGACCGAGGGCGGCCCCAGGGTCGTGCGCCTTCTCACCTACCTGCCGGGAGGGAGCCTCACGGGCCCTGCCTATCTGCCGCCCGGCACCGTAGCCTCGCTCGGCCGCGTGGCCGGCAGGGCGGGCGCGGCCCTGCGCGACTTCACCCACCCGGGCCTGGAGCGCGTCCTCCAGTGGGATCCCCGGCACGCGGGCCGGGTCGTGGAGGCTCTCGCGTCCCGGGTGCCTTCCTCGGCACGCACCGAGCGCGCGCGGGCCGCGGCGGAGTCCGCCTGGGAGCGCCTGACGGGGCTGGACGCCGATCTGCCGGTGCAGGCCGTCCACCTGGACATCACCGACGACAACGTCGTGTGCGGCGCCGACCGGCTGCCCGACGGGATCATCGACTTCGGCGATCTGGTGCGCACCTGGGGCGTCGCGGAACTCGCCTCGACGGCCGCGTCGCTGCTGCACCACGCCTCGGCCGAGCCGCACGGGGTGCTGCCCGCCGTCCGCGCCTTCCACCGCGAGCGCCCCCTCTCGGCGGCCGAGGCCGAGGCACTGTGGCCGCTCATCGTGCTGCGCGGCGCCCTGCTCGTGCTGAGCGGCGCCTGGCAGGCCGTCACCGACGCCGGCAACGCCTACGCCATGGACGCCCTCGATGACGACGCACGCATCCTGGACCGAGCGCTGTCGGTACCCGGGCCCGTGATGACCGGCCTCATCCGCGACGCCCTCCACCTCCCCCGTCCGGCGTTCGCCGTGCCCGTCTCCGTCCCCCTCCTGCGTGGCCCCTTCACCCGCCTGAACCTGTCCTGGGACTCCGACGACCTCGACGAGGGAGCCTGGCTCGACCCCGGCGTCGAGGACCGCCTGGCCGCCGGCGCGGGTCCCGGCGGTGTCGCGACACGCTACGGGGAGGCCCGGTTGACGGCCTCGCGGGTGCTCGCCGAGGTCTCGCCCGCGACGGTCGCGACGGGCATGGACGTGTGGCCCGCGAACGACACCGAGGCCGTCGCCCCGTTCACCGGCCGGGCGACGGTGAACGGCGCGGGGGCCGTCATCCTGCGGGACGGGACGGCGGAACTCCTGCTCGAAGGAGCGCACCCGCACGTCGCGGACGGGGACGCGGTCGAGGCGGGGACTCCCCTGGCCTCCGTGCGGGCGGGCGTCCGGGTGCGGGTCGCGCTGCGGCGTGCCGGGGCTCCCGAGGTGCCGCCGCTGGTACGGCCCGAATACGCGGCAGGATGGCTCACGCTGACGGCCGACCCTTCGCCGGTCCTCGGGCTGGAGCCTCTGCCGGACGACGGCGGTGACACCCTGCTCGCCCGGCGGGAAGCGGCCTTGGCGGGCGTGCAGGAGCACTACTACGACGAACCGCCTCGCATCGAGCGCGGCTGGCGGCACCACCTCGTCGCCACCGACGGGCGCGTCTACCTCGACATGGTCAACAACGTGGCCGTCGTCGGGCACGCCCATCCAAGGGTGGAGCGGGCGGCGGCACGGCAGCTGCGCCGGCTGAACACCAACTCCCGGTTCCACTACGGGGCGGTCGTGGAGTACGCCGAGCGGCTCGCCGCGCTCCTGCCCGCGCCGCTCGACACCGTCTTCCTGGTGAACTCCGGCTCCGAGGCCGCCGACCTCGCCCTGCGCCTGGCCTTCGCCACGACGGGACGGCACGACGTCGTCGCCGTCCGGGAGGCATACCACGGCTGGACGTACGCCTCCGACGCCGTCTCGACCTCGATCGCCGACAACCCCGACGCGCTGTCCACCCGGCCGTCCTGGGTGCACACGGTGGACGCGCCCAACCCCTACCGGGGAAGCCACCGCGATGGCGAGGCCCACAGGTACGGGCCTGAAGCCGCGGCCTTCATCGACGCCCTCGCCGCGCAAGGACGTCCTCCGGCGGCGTTCCTGGCCGAGCCCTTCTACGGCAACGCCGGAGGAGTCCCCCTGCCGGACGGCTACCTCGCCCGCGTGTACGCGGCAGTACGGCGCCACGGCGGGCTCGCGATAGCCGACGAGGTCCAGGTCGGCTACGGCAGGCTCGGTACGTCGTTCTGGGGGTTCGAGCAGCAGGGCGTCGTCCCGGACATCGTCACGGTGGCCAAGGCGGCGGGCAACGGGCATCCGCTGGGCGCGGTCGTCACCTCCCGCGAGGTCGCCGACAGATACCGCACCCAGGGCTATTTCTTCTCCTCGACGGGCGGGAGCCCGCTCTCCAGCGTCATCGGCACGACCGTCCTCGACGTCCTGCGGGACGAACGCCTCCAGGAGAACGCGGCCGTCGTCGGCGCCCGCCTCAAGGACGGCATGACCGCCCTCGCCGAGCGCCACCCCCTCATCGGCGCCGTCCACGGCAGCGGCCTCTACCTCGGCCTGGAACTCGTCACCGACCGCACGACCCGCTCCCCCGCGCCCCGCGAGACCGCCGCCCTGTGCGATCACCTGCGCGACCTCGGCGTCATCGTCCAGCCCACCGGCGACCACCTCAACATCCTCAAGATCAAGCCCCCGCTCTGCCTCGACCTCCCCGCCGCCGACTTCTTCCTCACCGGCCTCGACCGCGCCCTGACCGCCACCGGCGCGGTGGGGTGACGGCCGGTCACGTATCATGAGATCCAGCCCGCTTCAGGGTGTTTGAGCTGCGAAAACAGGACATGGATCTCCCCCCGGACACGACCGAACGGCGATTTCGGGATGGAGGGACCATGACGACGTTGCGCGTCAACGGCCGCGACCACCGGCTGGACTCCGCGGACGCCCGCCTCACCCTGCTGGACGCACTGCGCGACCGGCTGGGTCTGACCGGGACGAAGAAGGGCTGCGACCAGGGGGCCTGCGGCGCCTGCACGGTGATCGCGGACGGCAGGCGGATCCTGTCGTGCCTGACGCTCGCCGCCCAGTGCGAGGACCGCGCGATCACCACGATCGAGGGCCTGGGCGACGACGGCGCCCTGCACCCGGTGCAGAAGGCGTTCCTGCGGCACGACGCCTTCCAGTGCGGCTACTGCACACCGGGCCAGATCATGTCGGCGGTGTGCCTGCTGGCCGAGGGCCGCGCGGGCTCCGACGACGACATCAGGGAGTTCATGAGCGGCAACCTCTGCCGCTGCGGCGCCTACCCGAACATCGTCGCGGCGATCCGCGAGGCCGCGGGCGACGCGGCGGCTTACGAGGCCGCCGGGACGGGCGGCGCCGATGCGTGAGTTCGAGTACCTCAGGGCCACCGACGCGGGAGCGGCCGTGGCGGTCGTGGCCGCGGACCCGGAGACCTCCTACCTGGCCGGCGGCACGACCCAGATCGACCTGATGAAGGACGGTGTCCTGGAGCCCGCCCGGCTGGTGGACATCACCCGGCTTCCGCTGCGCGGCGTCGCCCGTGACGGCGACACGCTGCGCGTCGGCGCCCTGACCACGATGGAGGAGCTGGCCGCCGACCCGACCGTGGCCGCGCGCCTGCCGATCGTCCGCCAGGCGCTGCTGCTGGGCGCGTCGGTCCAGTTGCGCAACATGGCCACCATCGGCGGCAACCTGCTGCAGCGCACCCGCTGCCGCTACTTCCGCGACCCGGCCGTGCCCGACTGCAACAAACGCCGCCGCGGCACCGGCTGCGCCGCCGTCTCCGGAGGCGCCCGCATGCACGCGGTCCTGGGCGCGAGCGAGCACTGCATCGCCGCGCACGCCTCGGACCTGGCGGTCGCGCTGGTCGCACTGGACGCGAGCGTGCGGGTCCAGGGGCCCGGCGGTGAGCGCTCCCTCCCGCTCACCGACCTCTACCTGCCGCCCGGCGACACGCCCGAGGTGGAGAACGTGCTCGTCCACGGCGATCTGATCACCGCCGTGGACATCGCGTTGCCGCCGGAGGACACGCTGTCGGGCTACCTGAAGGTCCGCGACCGCGCCTCGTATGAGTTCGCGCTCGCCTCCGCGGGCGTGGAGCTGCTGCTGGACGGCTACATGATCCGCCGGGCGCGGGTCGCGCTCGGCGGGGTCGGCACCGTCCCCTGGCGGGCGCGTGCGGCCGAGGAGGTCCTGGAAGGGGCACGGACCGGCGCGGAGGTGTTCCGCGCCGCCGCCGAGG
>JAFACJ010000200.1 GCA_023425615.1 Actinomycetes bacterium | reverse complement strand
CCAAGCTCCTGGGCGAGCAGGAGTCCGGCATGCTCGCCCTGATCCTCACCACCGTCATGGGCGAGGCGGGCCGCGAGGTCGCCGTCGCCGAGTCCGACGCCGAGGCCGCCGCCCTCATCGACGAGGTCTGCGACATCCTGGCCCGCCTCGCCCGCTAACCCCCCACCGGCTCGGGCCGTCCGACCGCGGCTCAGCCCAGGGGTCTGATCAGCACGTCGAACAGCGGCGCGTCCGGCCAGCCGGGCCGTAGCCGGGCGACCTTGCTCCAACCCCATTTCAGGTAGGCGCGGTAGGCACGGTCGTTCTCCGGCTCGACGAGCAGCGTGGCGCGCCGTTCATGACGGTGCGAGAGCAGCTCGTCGTGGAGGGCGTGGGCCAGGCCCCGGCCCGCCCATTTCCTGCGCACCATGATCTCACTGAGGGCGAAGGTACGGGTACCGTCCTCCTGCGCGAAATCCGGGTCGGGCTCGCTCAGGAGTCCACCCCACCAGGCCGACGAGGGCCCGAGCGGCCAGCCCCAGGTCTGTCCGACCGGGTCACCGTTCGCATAGCCGACGACCAGCTCGAATCCCGCGTTCTGCGGCGAGGTGTAGGAGTCGAATCGCACCATAAATGCTTCGACCGAATCAAAAGGGTCACCCGAGGCGATGGCATCCGCGTAAGACTCTTCGTAGATCAACTGAACCGTGTCCCGGATACCCCTGGCTTCTTCTGCAGTAAAATGCCGGAATTCCAGCTCGACGCTCGCCATACCCCCGACATTACTCCCCCCGGCACGCGGAGGGGAACCCTCTACATACGGGTCATTCCGCTGACGACCAGATCGTGCCGGACGCAGAATTCCTCATCGCCCTGTTCCTGCGCCATCTCACGGACGGCCTGGAGCTCGATAAGGGTGCGTGGCGAGATCACCTGTCCTTCGAGAATCGACAACGCCCTGGAGCCTTCGTTGAGAGCGGTGGAGACATCACCGCTGCGGGCGAGCGACGCGGCGAGCTGCGCCTGGTAGTTGGCACGATTCCGCTGTGACAGGAGCTGGTTGTCAAGACTGGCGGAGAACAGCTCCACCGAAGCCGTCGCATCTCCCAGGAACAGTTTTCCCCGGGCTTCGTGGACATCGATTTCCGAATGATTAACGAATTGCAGCCAGACCGGCACGTCATCGCTCGGATCACTTCGGTCGATTTCATTCCTCGCGCGGGCGATGGCCCTTTCAAAGCCCCGTTCGTCCCCGACGATCGCACGGCCTATCGCCTCTCGTCCCGCGATCAGGGCGTGGAGTTGCGCATGGGGGCTGCGCCGGGACAGGTCCGCCGCGCCCTGGGCGAGCCGCACGGCCTCCGCGCCGATCCTCGCGTTGCCGTTCCAGGTGACGAACACCGACTGCAGCGCCATCTTCTCCAGGACGCGGACGCTGAGCTCGTCGTTCCGCGATTGGTTGGCCAGCAGCAGCGCGTCCGAGTAGAGCTCGCGGGCCAAGGGCTGGTTGCCGTTGTCGTAGCACAGCCACCCCACGCAGACCGCCAGGTCGCCCACCGCGAGGATGAGCTCGGAACCGACCCTGTCGCTGTAGTCCGCCTCGTTCAGCATGCGGCGCGCCCGGCGGTACTGACGGAGCGCGCTCTGGGCGAGGGCGCCGCCGCCGAGGCTCTGGTCCTGCCGGTACAGCCGGTCGATCGTGGCCCGGATATAACGCACATGAGCCATGTCGACCCGGTCCGGGACCTGGAGCCTGTCGAGTCCCGCCGTCGTGGCCAGGCCGAGCATTATCGAACCGAACTGACGCCGATCCATGCCCTGCATGTTATCACCCGCCCCTATGGAATCGACTTCCGGAGATCCCGTGATCAAAGGAGCGAGTGCCTCACGGGGCATATCCAGGGCATCGACGGCGGCAAGGAGTTTGCGAATGTCATAGAGCGTGTCACGTGTCCCACTCTCCACACGCGCAACAGCGGACTGCTCCCATCCCAGAATCGATGCCAGCTCCAGCTGCGACATTCCAGTCGATGCGCGTATGATCGCGAGGACGGCGGCCAGGTCCAGCCCTGCCAGGGCGCGGCGCAGTGGAACGGAGTCCCAGGCCCACTGCGGTGCCGCACCTATTCCCTTACGGATTTCCGCGAGGCAGCCTGCGCACAGAGGGCCCGAGTTGTACCTGCTCAGCAGTGTGACCCGGCAGGCCGGGCACAATTTTTTCTCGCCTCTACCACCCACGGCCTCAGCCTTCCGCAGCCCTAATGCCGATCTGTCATGATCTTGGTGGTGCGGGTGTTGCCGCTCCGACATCGCGCCGGCGGACGCCCTCTCTCATTCTTTCCATAACAGAGAGAAATGTCACTGCTTCTTCCCGAAAAGGAGGGCGACCATGGCCGCAGGACTGGCATCAACCCACTCAGAGCGCATCCGTCACACTGCCGGGATCATCCGCGCGCGACTGCGGACCGGCGCGGAAGGGGCATGGGGGCTCGGCCGCCGCCTTCTGGCCCTCGCCGCCCGGTACGAGGCGTACATCGGACTGGCCGTCCTGATCTACAGCCTCCTGCGCTGACACCGGCTCCGGAGCCGACACCCGCTCCGGAGCCGGTGCGGTCAGGCCGCGGGGGCGGACAGGTGTTCGGTGAAGAAGGTGAGGATGCGGGTCCAGGCGTCGGCCGAGACCTCGGGGTCGTGGGTCATGCCCGAGACCTTCATGTAGGCGCCGCGGATTCCGGAGTAGTCCTGGAAGAAGGAGTGCGAGGTCTCGGGGTAGAACTTGAAGTCGGTGGGGACGTCCTTGCGCTCCAGGGCCTGGCGGTAGCGTTCGGCGGACTCGGCCGGGACGATGCGGTCCCTGCCGCCGAAGCTCGCCACGACCGGGCACGGGTCGGTGAGCAGCCGGTCCACCCGTCCGCCGTCCCGCAGGACCCCGTAGTTGACCGAGGCCGCGTCGAACACGCCGCGGCCTCCGGACACGAGGGCGAACCTGCCGCCCATGCAGAAGCCCATCACCCCGACCCGGCCGGTGCAGTCAGGGCGTGCCGCCAGCACGTCGCGCGCCCGCTCGATCCGGTCGTAGACCGGGCCCTCGTCGCGCAGCAGGCCGCGGAAGACCTGCTGGACGCATCTGCCGCGCTGGTAGAGCGACGGAGCGTGGGCCAGGAAGCCGTTCTCCGCCAGATACTCGCAGATGCCGCGCAGTTCGGGGGTGAGCCCGAACGCGTCCTGCAGGACGACGACGCCGGGGAAGGGGCCCTCACCGGAGGGGATCGACAGATGTCCTTCGTTCACGGGGTCTCCCAGGGGGTTCGGGACGCCGAGGATCACGTCAGGATGTAGTCTTCCGGCTTCGCCTTGCGGCTGTCCGCCCAGAACTCGAACGTGAAGCCGGGCCACAGGGTGCGGTTGACACCCTGGTCGTCCAGGTACCAGGAGGTGCAGCCGCCCTCGTTCCACACCGCGCGGCGCAGCCGCTTCTGGAGGCGCTCGTTGTAGGCGCGCATCGCCTCCGGGCGCGGCTCGATGGCCGTGGCCCTGTGCTCGGAGAGCATCCGCAGGCAGCTGAGGATGTGCGCGACCTGCACCTCGATCATGAACACGACGGAGTTGTGGCCGAGGCCGGTGTTGGGGCCGAGCAGGGTGAAGAGGTTGGGGAAGCCCGGCAGGGTGGTGCCGTGGTGGGCGACGATGCCCTCGGACCACGCCTCCTGGATCTTCTGGCCGCCGCGGCCGGTGATCTTCCAGTGGTCCATGGCGTCGACGACCTTGAAGCCGGTGCCGTAGATGATCGCGTCGACCTCGATCTCCTCGCCCGCGGTGGTGACGACGGAGTGCGCCCTGATCTCGGCGACGCCGTCGGTGACGAGGTCGACGTTGTCACGGGACAGCGCCGGGTACCAGTCGTTGGACAGCAGGATGCGCTTGCAGCCGATGGTGTAGTC
>JAFACJ010000188.1 GCA_023425615.1 Actinomycetes bacterium | reverse complement strand
CCGGCCGCCGGTTCCCCGGTGCGGCCAGGGGAGAACCGGCGGCCGGTTCAGTCCGGCAGGGTGCGGGCGCGCACCAGGGTCCGGATGGCGCGCAGCGCCACCGACAGGGTCGCCAGGTCGTAGCTCTCGCTCTCCCAGATCTCCGAGAGCGTCTGCCGGGAGCGCCGGACGGCGGCGGCGTTGCGCTCCGTCCACTCCTCCAGCCGGGTGGCGGGGGTGGCGCGGCCGGTCTTGCGCAGCACGTCGAGGGTGAGCTCGGCGTGCGCGGCGTACAGGTCGTCGCGCAGCGCGCCGCGCGCCATGGAACGCCAGCGGTCATCGCGCGGCAGCGCGGTGACCCTGTCGCGCAGCCGGGAGAGCTGGAGCCGGTGCGCCACCTCGAAGTAGACCTCGGTGACCTCCCTGATCGGCCGCTCCGCCGAACTGGCGATCTCCACGATGTCCAGCGTCGAGTACGCCGGGACCATCATCGCCGTCTGCTCGGCGATCTCGGCCGGGACTCCGCGCTTGACGAACGTGTCGCGCCGGTCCTCGAACGCCTCCAGATCACGGCCGCTCAGCAGCTCGGGCAGCGACGCCACCAGGCTCAGCGCCCCCTCGGCGAAGAAGGCGGTGGCCTCCTGGATGTCGAAGGGCGCCCGCCGGTTGTGCAGCATCCAGCGCGCCCCGCGCTCGGTGAGCTTGCGCGCCTCCAGCAGCATCTTGATCTGCACCTGCTGGTCGATGAGGCCGTCCAGGGACTCCACCGCCGCCCAGTACCTGGGCATCTGGAAGACCTCGCGGGCCACCAGGTAGGCGCGGGCCAGATCGGCGGGCGAGGCGCCGGTCTCCTCGTTCAGCCGGAAGACGTAGGTGGTGCCGGAGTTGTTGACGACGTCGTTGACCACCTGGGTGGCGATGATCTCCCGCCGCAGCGGGTGGCGCATCATCTGCTCGCGGAACCGCTCGCGCAGCGGCGTCGGGAAGTACTCCACCAGCCACTGCGTCAGGTACGGGTCATCGGGCAGGTCCGAGCCGAGGATCTCCTGGTCCAGGGTGAGCTTGGAGTAGGCGAGCACCACCGCGAACTCCGGTGAGACCAGGCCCTGCCCGGCCTGCCGCCGCTCGGCGATGGCCTTCTCGTCCGGCAGGTACTCGAGGCGCCGGTCGATCTTGCCCTCCCGCTCCAGCTTGCGCAGGTAGCGGGCGTGGACGTGCATCATGTCGCCGGCCTGCGCGCCGGCCGCGCCCAGCACCACGTTCTGCCGGTTGTTGTCGCGCAGCACCTTGGTGCCGACCTCGTCGGTCATCCCGTCCAGCAGCGCGTCGCGCTGGGGCACCGACAGGCCGCCGTCCCGCACGATCTGGTCCAGCAGGATCTTGATGTTCACCTCGTGGTCGGAGGTGTCGACGCCGGCGGAGTTGTCGATGAAGTCGGTGTTCAGCAGCCCGCCCGCCTTGGCGAACTCGATCCTGCCGAGCTGGGTGAGCCCCAGGTTGCCGCCCTCGCCGACGACCTTGCAGCGCAGGTCCTGGCCGTTGACGCGGACCGCGTCGTTCGCCTTGTCGCCGACGTCGGCGTTGCTCTCGGAGGCGGCCTTGACGTACGTGCCGATGCCGCCGTTCCACAGCAGGTCGACCGGTGCCTGGAGCGCCGTCTTGATCAGCTCGAACGGGGTGAGGGAGACGACGTCGTCGGGGACGCCCAGCGCCGCCCGCACCTGCGGGGTGAGGGAGATCGACTTGGCGGTCCTGGGGAAGACGCCGCCGCCCTGGGAGATCAGCGAGGTGTCGTAGTCGGCCCAGGAGCTGCGCGGCAGCGCGAACATCCGGTGCCGCTCGGCGAAGGAGACGGCCGGGTCGGGATCGGGGTCGAGGAAGATGTGCCGGTGGTCGAAGGCGCACACCAGCTTGATGTGCTCCGACAGGAGCATCCCGTTGCCGAACACGTCGCCGGACATGTCGCCGATGCCGACCACCGTGAAGTCCTCGGCCTGGATGTCGCGGCCCAGGGAGCGGAAGTGGTACTTCACCGACTCCCAGGCGCCGCGGGCGGTGATGCCCATGGCCTTGTGGTCGTAGCCGACCGAGCCGCCCGAGGCGAAGGCGTCGCCCAGCCAGAACCCGTACTCGCGGGAGACGCCGTTGGCGATGTCGGAGAAGCTGGCAGTGCCCTTGTCGGCGGCGACGACCAGGTAGTAGTCGTCTCCGTCGTGCCGCACCACCTTCGGCGCGGGGACGACCTTCCCGTCCACCAGGTTGTCGGTGAGGTCCAGCAGGCCGGAGATGAACTCCTTGTAGCAGGCGATGCCCTCGGCCAGCCACGCCTCGCGGTCGACGGCGGGGTCGGGCAGCGCCTTGCCGACGAAGCCGCCCTTGGCGCCGGCCGGGACGATCACCGTGTTCTTGACGCCCTGCGCCTTGACCAGGCCCAGCACCTCGGTGCGGAAGTCCTCGCGCCGGTCGGACCAGCGCAGCCCGCCGCGCGCCACCGCGCCGAACCGCAGGTGCACGCCCTCGGTGCGGGGCGAGTAGACGAAGATCTCGAACTTGGGCCGCGGCTGCGGCAGGTCGGGGATCCGCGCCGGGTCGAACTTCAGCGACAGGTAGGGCTTGTCCTGCCAGAAGTTGGTGCGCAGCGTGGCCTTGACCATGGCGGTGAAGGAGCGCAGGATGCGGTCCTCGTCCAGGCTGGCGACGCCGTCCAGCAGTTCGTCGAGCCGCTCGGCCAGCGCCGCGGAGCGCTCGGGCTCGCCGTCCTGGCGGCCGGGGTCCAGGCGCGACTCCCACAGCTCGACCAGCAGCCGGATGATCGGCGCGTTGGCCCGCAGCACCTGCTCCAGGTACTGCTGGGTGAAGGCGGTGCCGGTCTGGCGCAGGTACTTGGCGTAGGCGCGCACCACCATGATCTGCTGCCAGGTGAGCCCGGCGTGCAGGACCAGCGCGTTGAACCCGTCGCTCTCCACCTGGCCGCGCCACAGCGCCATCAGGGCGTCCTGGAACATGCCGCGCAGCCGCGACTCCTCGACCTCCGACACCGAGTGCCGCAGGCCCAGGTCGTAGATCCAGTAGCGCCGCCTGTCGCCGGTGCTGATCTCATACGGGCGCTCGTCGACGACCTCGACGCCCATGTTCTGCAGCAGCGGCAGCACATGCGACAGCGAGATCGGCTCGCCCCGGTGGTAGATCTTCAGCCGCATCTCGCCGGGAGCCGCGTCGTAGGGCTCATAGAGGCGCATCATCGTCTGAGCGCCCTCTGGAGGCCCTTCCAGCGCGTCCAGGCGGCTGAGGTCCAAAACGGCGGTCTCGGCCGGGAAATCGGCCTTGTAGCCCTCGGGGAAGGCGTCACCGTACTTGACCGACAGCCGGCGGCCCGCCTCGGCGCCGAGCTTGGCGGCGATCGCCTCGGTCAGGTCGTCGGTCCAGGAGCGGGTCGAGGCCGTCAGCCGCCGCTCCAGCTCCTCGACGTCCACGTCGGGCAGGGGCCTGCCGCGCTCGCCGCGCACCACCACGTGCAGGCGCGCCAGGGTGCCCTCGGTGACCTGGGCGCTGTAGTCGACGGCGACGCCCTGGAAGGCGGCGCGCAGGATCTCCTGGATGCGCAGCCTGATCTGGGTGGTGTAGCGGTCGCGCGGCAGGTAGACCAGGCACGACATGTAGCGCCCGTAGTCGTCCTTGCGCAGGAACAGCTTGACCTGGCGGCGGTCGCGCAGCCGCAGGACGCCCAGCGCGATCGGCGCCAGGTCGTCGACGGAGATCTGGAACAGCTCGTCGCGCGGGTAGGCCTCCAGGATCTCGATGAGGTCCTGGCCGTTGTAGGACTCGGGGCTCACCTCGGCGTAGTCGAGCACCTCCTCCAGCTTGCGCCGCAGCACCGGGATGTGGGAGATCGACTCGGAGTAGGCGACATGGGTGAACAGGCCGAGGAAGCGGCGCTCCCCCACCACCTCGCCGTTCTCGAAGCGCTTGACGCCGATGTAGTCGAGGTAGTGCGGCCGGTGCAC
>JAFACJ010000147.1 GCA_023425615.1 Actinomycetes bacterium | reverse complement strand
GGTGAGGGATGAGCGGTGCCGTGCCTCGTGGTAGACGACGGTCAGGAGCCAGCCGTCGTCCTCGGCCGCGTCGGGGGAGCGGGGGACGAAGATCGGCTCTCCCACGCAGTCGCCGAGGAGCTGGGAGGTGACGGCGCCGGTGTCGTGGTCGATCTTCAGTACGGCGTCGAAGAGGCCCTCCGCGCCGAGGTGGCCGCTGAGGTAGCTGAACCTGTGCCGCCGGGTGGAGCGGCGCTGGTCGAACTGCGGTAGTTCGCACGGGTGGTCGGCGAGTTCCTCCTCGATGACGCGCCCGTGGGTGATGCGGTACCGGACGAGCGTGTTGGGGCGGGTCAGGTGGAACCGTTCCCGGAAGTTCAGCAGGTCGGCCCTCAGCGGGTCGAAGTCGGCGTACTGGACGAGTTCCACGACGGTGTCGTCGCCGTCCTCGTAGGCGTTGGTGATGTGGGTGCTCAGCACGGCGCGGTGCTCGACCGTGCGCGGTTCGCCGCCGTCGCGGGGGACGAGCAGGAACCGTGTCGGCCGGTCGGGGTGGTAGCGCAGCGCCTGGACGGCCGAGCCTCCCCGCAGGATGCGCCCGACGTCGGCGGTCGTGGGGTCGAGCACGAACACCAGGTGCCGTTCGGTGAGGGCGAAGTCATGGGTCCAGGGCAGCCCCTTGACCCGGACGGATGCGATCCGCGAGAGCCTGCCGTGCGGGTCGACGCGGTAGCAGTGCAGTCCGGGGGTGGGGAAGAAGCGCAGCCCGAAGTTGAACAGTTCGCCTGTCGCCGGGTCGTACCGGGGGTGCGCCGACCACATGCCGAGCCCGCGCAGCCGTCCGCCGAAGCCGTGCAGCCCGTAGGTCTCCAGGGTGTCGGGGTCCACGCGGGTGGGCCTGCCGCCCTCCCACAGCGCCATCAGGTCGCCGGCGTGGAGCGACAGGCTCGTGTTGGCGGTGTTGGCGGGCGGCAGGGGCAGTCCGGTGGCGGTGCCCACGCCGGGCCGCCAGCGCCATCCGGCGCGGTACTGGGGGGTGTCCAGATAGCGGTTGCGAAAGCCGATCCGGCCCCGGTCGAAGGTGAACCGCGAGATCATCCCGTCGCCGTCGAAGAGGCAGTCCAGCAGGGTGGTGCCGACCTGCCATCGGCCGGGCCCGTTGCGGTAGAGCGTGCCGCGCAGGTCGCCGGGCACCGTCCCCTCGATCTCGGCGACGTCGTAGGAGCGGTCCTCGGTGAGGGGTTCGAACACGCCGTAGGTCATGCCCTCACCCTGTAATCTGATGACACCTGTCGTCAATATCTTGGGGCAAGATGGCGGACGATGAGCACACGGCCCTACCGGGGGCGCAGCCCGCAGCAGCGCACCGCCGAACGGCGCGAGCGGCTGCTGGCCGCCGGCCTCGACCTGTGGAGCGAGCTGGGCTGGTCCGGCGTCTCCGTCCGCGGCGTCTGCGCCCGCTCGGGCCTGACCGACCGCTACTTCTATGAGTCCTTCGCCGACCGCGACGCCCTGCTCCTCGCGGTCTTCGACAAGGTCAGGGACGAGCTGACGGGAGGGCTGCTGGCCGTCCCGTTCACCGGCGAGCCCAGGGCCGTCATGCGGACGGTGTTCACCGCCCTGGCCGGCTCGCTGGCCGAGGACCCGCGCCGGGCCAGGATCGCCTTCACCGAGCACACCGGCAGTCCCGCCCTGGAGGACCGCCGCCATGACGCGGTGCTGGCCCTGGCCGGCTCCCTGGCCGAGGGGGTGCGCTCGGCGGCTCACGGGCACGCGGGCGACCTCGACGCCGCCGCCCTGTTCTGCGTGGCGGGCGTCGGCGGCCTCATCTCCGCCTGGCTCGCCGGCCGCCTCCCGGCCACCCCGGAGGAACTGGCCGACCGCTTCACCGAACTGTGCGCCAGGGTCTTCGGGGTCTAGGGCCGCTCACTCCAGATGCGAGACGTCGTTGAAGATCAAGCGCTCGCCGTCCCGCCAGTACGAGACCGAGCAGTTGGCGACCGTGGCGCGCTCCAGCTCCATGAGCTCGGCCTCGGTCAGCCCTTCGAGCACATAGGCGAAGAGAAGGATCACCGCGTCGTGGGAGGAGATGAGCACCCTGCCGTCCTGCGGCAGGTCGCGCAGCAGCGAGCGGACGCGCAGGGCGATGTCGGCCCAGCACTCCCCGCCCGGCGGCCGGTGGTAGAACTTGCCCTCCTCCCGCAGGCGCCGCCACTCCTCGGGGAACCGCGCCCTGATCCCCGGCGCCGTGAGCCGGTAGAAGGCGCCCATGTCGCGGTCGCGCAGCCGCTCGTCCAGCTTGATGTCACGGCTCCCGGTGGCGAGGCGCACCGTCTCCAGCGCCCGCAGATAGGGGGAGGAGACGATCAGGGACGGCGGTTCGCGTTCGGCGAGCCACCGGCCGACTCGCAGCGCCTGCTCCCTGCCGTGCGGGGACAGGGGGATGTCGGCCTCCCGTCCCGGCAGGTCGATGACCTCGGCCCCCGCCCGCAGCGCGGCCGCACGGGCCAGGTTCCCGGTGCTCTCGCCGTGCCGGATGAGGATCAGCTCCATGCACCCGTTCTACCCGCCCGTCCGGCGGACGAGCGGTTCAGCGGCCGGAGAGCAGGTCGGCGAGCCGGGCGAGCCGCGAGGTGCGGTGCAGCCGCCGCTCGCGGGCGTCGGCGGCGCGGTAGAGGGAGTACATGAGCTGGACGCCCAGCCAGCGCACCGGCTCGGGCTCCCAGCGCCGGGAGGGCCTGTTCACCCACGGCAGCGCCGTCAGGTCGGTGTCCTCGCCCAGCAGCAGGTCGCGCAGGGTGCGTCCGGCCAGGTTCGAGGTGGCCACGCCGTGCCCGGTGTAGCCGCCGGCGTGGCCGAGGCCGGTACGGCGGTCGAGGGAGGCGGTCGAGCACCAGTCGCGTGGCACGCCCAGCACCCCCGACCAGGCGTGGGCGACGCGCGCGGACGCGGCGGCCGGGAACATGTCGGCCAGCAGGGCGTGCAGGGACCGGACGGTCGCCTCGTGGGTGCGTCCGGCGTCGTCGATCCGTGACCCGTACCGGTAGGGCCTGCCCCGTCCGCCGAAGGCGATGCGCCCGTCGGCGGTGCGCTGGGCGTACATGTAGTAGTGCGCCATGTCACCCAGCAGTTCCGCGCCGCGCCAGCCGATCTCGGCGAGGACGGCCTCGGGCAGCGGCTCGGTGACGATCATGGAGCTGTTCATCGGGAGCCAGTCACGGTGCGTCCCGGGGAAGGCGGCGGTGAACCCCTCGGTGGCGCGGACGACGTACTCGGCGGTGACCGTCCCGTGCGGGGTCACCGCCGCGGCCGGCGCGGTGCCGGTGCGCGGGCGCAGCCCGGTGACCTCGGTGCCCTCGTAGAGCTCGACTCCCAGCGCGCGCACCGTCGCGGCGAGGCCCCTGACCAGCCTGGCGGGCTGGACCCTGGCGCAGTGCGGGCTCCACGAGGCGCCGACGGACCCGGCCACGGCGATCCGCTCGCCCGGTTCGATCAGGCGCAGGTCCGCCTCGCCCCAGCCCCAGCCGCGCTCATGGGCGACGTGCTCGGTGAGCCGCCGCAGCTGGGCATGGTTGCGCGCGACGGTCACCACGCCGTCCTGGTGCAGGTCGGCGTCGATGCCCTCGGCTCCGGCGGCGCGCACGACCTCCGAGACGGAGTCGAACATGGCGCGCTGGAGCCGCAGGACGGCGT
>JAFACJ010000063.1 GCA_023425615.1 Actinomycetes bacterium | reverse complement strand
GCCCCATGCTGCGCGCGATCCCGTTGCGCTGGATCTGGCTGGTCCCGCCCGAGATCGTGGTCACGATCGACTCCCGGTAGCGGAAGCTCATGACGCTCTCGGTCGAGAACCCGTGCCCGGCGCACACCTGCATGCCCAGCCGGGCGGCGTTGACATAGGTCTCCGAGCCCTTCAGCTTGGCCATCGACCCCTCGCGCGTGCACGGCTTGCCCTGGGCCAGGAGCCAGGCGGCCCGGTAGGCCAGCAGGCGCGCCGAGTCGATCTCGGTCTGCAGGTCGGCCATGGCGTGGGCGAGGGACTGGAAGTTGCCGATGGGCCTGCCGAACGCGTACCGGGTGCGGGCGTACTCCAGCATCTCGTCCAGCGTCGCCTGGGCGGCGCCCAGGTAGCCGCCGGTGATGATGACCTTCTCCAGCTCGATGTTGGAGAGCATCACCTTCCAGCCCTCGTCCTGCGGTCCGACGAGGTTCTCCTTCGGCACGGCGACGTCGTTGAAGAAGACCTCGTTGGTGCCCAGGATGTGCCGCGCCAGCGTGGGCGTGCGCGTGATCTCCACGCCCTCGGAGGCGGGGTCGACGAGCAGGAGGCTGATGCCCCCGTGCTTGGGCTCGCGCGCTCCCGTGCGCACGTAGGTCGCGATCGTGGTGTTCGGGAGCCCGCCGCCGGTGCACCATGCCTTCTGCCCGTTGACCAGGAAGTGGTCGCCCTTGTCCTCGGCCTGCGTGCGCAGCGCCGCGGCGTCCGACCCGGTGTCGGGCTCGCTGAGCCCGACGGCCAGGCGGTGCCGTCCGGTCATGACCTTCTCCCGGATGAAGGCGCGCTGCGCCTCGCTGCCCCAGCGGAACACCGTGAGGCCGGGGATGAGCACCCCGATGTAGCACATCGCGACGTCGAAGCTGGCCCGGCCCAGCTCCTCGGCGATGAGGATCAGCTCCAGCGGGCCGCCTCCGTCACCGCCGTCCTCCTCGGCGAAGGGCAGCGAGAACCAGCCGAGCTCCGCCATGCCCTCGAACAACTCGGGCGGGGCGACGGACTTCTCGTCCCATTCCTTGGCCCGCTCGGCCGGGCAGACGTCGGCGACGAACCGGCGTGCCGTCGTGCGCAGCATCTCCTGTTCGTCGGTCAGGGCGAAGTCCACGAGCGCTCCTAGCTGTCTCTCTAACAATCAGTTAGATAATTATACTTAAGTTGGATGTCCCGGAAGACCGGAATGCTCTGCCGCGACGGGGAAGTGCCGCAGCTCACGCACGGTTGCCCATGCCGTCGGCGTTGGGCGCGGCCTTGGCCACGAGATCGGGCAGGACACCGGTGAGGCTCGCGGGGTCCCACCGGGTGCCGGAGTCCACGGACGGGCCGCCGACCCAGCCCTCCAGCACCGTGATGCGGTTGCCCATCGCGCCGAAGACGCGCCCCGTCACGCCCTTGGACTCAGGAGAGCCCAGCCACACCACCAGGGGGGAGATCGCCTCGGGGCTCAGATCCGTGCTCTCGGCCGCCTGCTTCATCATCTCGATGTCCTCGGTGAGCCGGGTCATGGCCGTGGGCGCCACCGCGTTGACGGTGACCCCGTACCGGGCGAGCTCGGCGGCGGCGATGATGGTCATGCTCGCGATACCGGCCTTGGCCGCCCCGTAGTTCGACTGGCCCACGCTGCCGAACAGACCGGACGGAGAGGTGGTGTTGATGACCCTGGCGTCCGGGGTCCGGCCGGCCTTCACCTGCTCGCGCCAGTACGCGGCCGCGTGGTGCAGCGGCGCGAAGGTGCCCTTGAGATGCACCGCGATCACGCTGTCCCAGTCGCGCTCGCCCATCGACACGACCATCCGGTCCCGCAGGATGCCGGCGTTGTTGACCAGCACGTCGAGGCCGCCGAACGTCTCCACGGCCTGGGCGATGAGCCGCCGCGCGCCGTCCCAGGACGAGATGTCGTCGGTGTTGGCCACCGCCTCGCCGCCGGCGGCGACGATCTCGTCCACCACCTGCTGCGCGGGCCCCTTGGAGGCGCCGTCGCCGTCACGCCCCGCGCCGAGGTCGTTGACCACGACCTTGGCGCCCTGCGCCGCGAACGCCAGCGCGTGCGCCCGTCCCAGCCCGTTTCCCGCGCCCGTGATGACGACGACGCGTCCCGCGCACAGTTCACCTGACATTCTTTTATCTCCTTAAATGATGGATGCACTGCTCACGGGTGGTCCGTAAGCCTTTCGACTGATGGGTCGTCTTTCCAGAAGGGGATCCAGGAAGGGAATTCCGCGGGCAGCGGGGGCTCCGCCGCCCCGTCCCAGCCGTGGAACGCCACGGCCTGGGGGCGCTCGGTCACGTCGGCGGCGTACCAGTGCCTCTCCCTGCGGCGGGAGAAGTACCACTCCCCGTCCACCCGGACGTAGTCGTCCAGGTAGCAGATCGCCATCACGATCCACCGGTCCCCCACCTCGTGCTCGGCACGGCAGTAGACGGCGCCGGTGGCGCGGTCCCGTCCGGTGAGCTCCACGCGGTGGCCGCAGATCTGGTGGATCGACCGGTAGAAGGTGCGGACCATGGGCTCGATGTGCGCGCGCAGGACCTCCCTGCCGCGGCCACGGCGGCCCATGTCCACCTCGGGGCTGAAGCACGCGACCCAGGCGTCCAGATCCCTGGAGTCGACCGCGAGCGCGTAGCGGATGGGCAACTGCCCGATGGCCAGCCGGGACTCGATCCGGTCGAGCCTGTCGAGGAGGTCGTCACGGTCGGGAGAGGGTGCGGACATTCATCTCATCTCCGGGAAAGAACACGATCCACGAAAGCGGTCGGCGCGCTGGTATTCTTCTTCAACTACTTGAAATGATCTGACTGAAGATGTCGTATCGATTCACAAGGTGGGTGTCGGGTGGCTGAGGCGGCGAGGTCCGCGGAGTCGGTGGGGGTTCCCGCGCAGGGTCCCGTGCGTGCTCGGGTGGGTGCCCGGGTGCGGGTGCCGAAGACGGCGGAGTTGGTGGCGGGTTCGTTGCGGCGCCAGATCATCCGGGGCGAGCTGGCCCAGGGTGAGGCGCTGCCGTCGGAGTCCGCGCTGATGGAAGAGTTCGGGGTATCGCGTCCGACGTTGCGTGAGGCGTTCCGGGTGCTGGAGTCGGAGTCGTTGATCTCGGTGCGCCGGGGTGTGCACGGTGGTGCTCGGGTGAGCGCTCCGGATCCTGAGGTGGCGGCCCGGTACGCGGGTTTGATCTTGGAGTACAAGGCCACGTCGTTGGGTGATGTGTACCGGGCGAGCGCGGTGATCGAGCCCGCGTGCGTGCGG
>JAFACJ010001136.1 GCA_023425615.1 Actinomycetes bacterium | reverse complement strand
GGGCCGCGGCCGCGGGGCCCGGGACCGGGGCCGGGGCGGGCGCGGGCGGCGGCACGGGCAGCGGGGGCGATGACAGGGTGGGCGGTGACAGCGTGGGGGCGGGCTGCTGGAGCGTGGTCGCGGCCGTCGGATCGGCGAGGAGGACCGCCGCGCGGGCCGCGGTGGGACGCCGGGTGGGGTCGCGGCTCATCAGCTGCTCCAGGACGGGCGCGAGCGTGTCGGCGCGGGTCGTGGGAGCGGGTTCGTCGCGGCTGACGGCCAGGAGCAGCGCCGCGTACGATTCGGCCTCGAAAGGAGGGCGGCCTTCCAGGGCGGTGTAGAGGGTGGCGCCCAGCGACCACAGGTCGGAGGACGCCGTCACCTTCAGCCCGTTGATCTGCTCGGGCGACATGTAGGCGGGGGTCCCCAGCAGGGAGCCGTGGGAGGTGAGCGTGCCCTCGCCGGTGACCGCGGCGATGCCGAAGTCGGTGATGACCACCCGTTCGCCTTCCAGCAGCACGTTCGCCGGTTTGACGTCGCGGTGCACGATCCCCGCCTCGTGCGCCGCGGCCAGGGCGTCGGCGATCCGGGCGCCGATCCGGGCGACCTCGGTCTCCGGCAGCGGCCCCCGCTTCTTCAGGAGCCGTTCGAGGGAGTCGCCCCGCACGGATTCCATCACCAGCCACGGCAGGCCGTCGTCGTCGTGGAACTGGTCGTACACGGTGACGATGTGGGGGTGCTTGAGCTTCCCCGCGGCCCGGCCCTCCCGCTCCATCCGGGCCACCCGCTTGTCACGGTCCTCCGGGGCCAGGCCCAGCGGCATCTTCAGCTGCTTGAGCACGACCTCGCGGGCCATCCTCTCGTCCCAGGCCCGCCACGCCTTGCCCATCCCGCCTTCGCCGAGCACCTCTACCAAGTGGTAGCGGCCGGCTACGGCGCCCCCCGTCTGCTCTCCCACATCAGCACATCATCACGTTGACGCCCCCTTCGGGCAAGGTCAAGGCGGAACATGATGGTTCGCGGCGTTCAGTGCCGGCGTTCGCGGCGGGGGTCGTACAGGTGCGATTCGCGGCAGTGGCCGGCTTCGGGGGCCAGCGCGCGGCCCACCAGGATGACCGCCGCCTTCTTCAGGGCATGCGCCTCCACCTGGTCGGCGATGTCGGCGAGGGTGCCGGTGAGGATGAGCTCGGCGGGCTGGGAGGCGTTGGCGACGACGGCGGCGGGGCAGTCGGCGCCGTACTCGGCGGCGAGTTCGGCGGCCAGAGCGCGGATGCGGGTGATCGCGAGGTGGAGGACGAGGGTGGCGCGGGTGCCTGCGAAGGCGGCGAGGGACTCGGTCTCCGGCATCGCCGTCGACCTGGCCTGGGCGCGGGTGAGGACGACGGACTGCGCCAGCAGGGGGACGGTCAGCTCCCGGCCGAGCAGGGCCGCGGCGGCGGCGTAGGCGGGGACGCCGGGCGTGACGTCCCAGGGGATGCCCAGGCGGTCCAGGCGGCCGGTCTGCTCGGCGAGCGCCGAGTAGATCGAGGGGTCGCCGGAGCAGAGGCGGACGACGTCGTGCCCGGCGTGGTGGGCGTCGGCCAGATGGGAGGTGATCTGGTCGAGGTCCAGGTGCTGGGTGTCGATCAGGACGGCGTCGTCACGGCAGTGGGAGAGGACGTGCTCGTCGAGGTACGTGCCGGGGTACAGGCAGACGTCGGCACGTTCGAGCAGGCGGACGGCGCGGAGGGTGAGGAGGTCGGCGGCGCCGGGACCCGCCCCCACGAAGTGCACGGTCATCTCTCGTCCTTTCGCAGGGTCCACTGGGTGACGGCCCTGGCGGGCTTCCAGGCGGTGAAGGAGCCCAAGGGTGCCGCCTGTTCGACACTGATGCGGGTCAGTTCACCGCCCAGTTCGCCGTGCTTGGCGGCCAGCAGGGCCTCCGTCTGGAGGGTGACGCCGTGGACGACCAGGCGCCCGCCGGGTCGCAGCGCCTCCCAGCACACGTCGAGTACGCCTTCTCGAGTGGCGCCGCCGCCGACGAACACCGCGTCGGGGGCGTCGAGACCGTGCAGCGCCCCGGGGGCGCGGCCGTGCACGACGCGCAGGCCGGGAACGCCGAGGGAGGCGGCGTTGCGTTCGATGCGGGCGGCGCGTTCGGGGTGCGCTTCGA
The DNA here is from genome assembly GCA_023425615.1 of Actinomycetes bacterium. Taxonomy (GTDB): domain Bacteria; phylum Actinomycetota; class Actinomycetes; order Streptosporangiales; family Streptosporangiaceae; genus Actinocorallia. The sequence goes on along the minus strand of JAFACJ010001136.1, from coordinate 1,854 downwards.
TCGCGATGGCACGGCAGGCGGCGTCGGCGCGCATCCATTCGATCGCCACCGAGCCCGCGCCCGCGCCGACGTCCCACAGCACCTGCCGGGGCAGGGGGGCGAGACGGGCGAGGGCCGAGGCGCGGATGTCGCGTTTGGTGAGCTGGCCGTCGTGTTCGAAGACCTCGTCGGGCAGGCCCGCGATCAGGGGGTGACCGGTGCCGGCGCAGGTGACGGCCACGATGTTCAGGGCCGGGAACTCCGCCGCGACGCCCTCGGCGGGAACGGCGTGGAACACCGCCTCCCGCGCGGTTCCCAGCTCCGACAGCACCGTCATCCCGCTGGTGCCGAAACCGGCGGCGACCAGCAGGTCCGCGACACGGCGCGGCGTGGTCCCGTCGCCGGACAGGATGAGGACGCGGCGTCCGGGCGCCAGCAGGCGCAGCAGGGTGCGCGGGTCGCGTCCGACGAGGCTGAGGACCGTCGTCGTCTCGGCGGGCCAGCGCATCCTGGCGCGGGCGAGCGCGACGGACGACACCGCCGGGATGATCTCCACCCGGTCGCGGCCCAGGAGGTCGATCAGCGTGCCGCCCACCCCCGACACCAGCGGGTCGCCCGAGGCCAGCGCCACCACCTCGCCCGTGCAGGACTCCAGCAGCGCGGGGAGCCCGGCGCGCAGCGGCGACGGCCAGGTCAGGCGCCGCTGGCCCGGCACGTCCGGGACCATCGCCAGATGCCGGGCGCCGCCCAGGAGCGTCCCGGCGCGGGTGACGATCCGGCGGGTCCCGGCGTCCAGGAGCGCCCAGCCGTCGGCACCGATACCGACGACCGTGACGAAGACAGTCATGCCGCACGACCTTAGTGCCCGCCCGTGAGGGCGATGCCCGCCCCCTGGGGCTTCACCGGCTTCCGCCGGGGAGTAGCCTTAGCGGGTACTTCAGCACGAGGTGCCCCTTCACGGGGAGAATCTGGGAAGCCGGTGAGAGTCCGGCACAGGCCCGCTGCGGTGACTCAGGCGAAGACCTGGGAAGTCCGAAGACCGGCCTCGTGCGCCGAGACGGCACGACGAGCGGGAGCCTCACATGCCATCATCCTTTCCCTTCAGCGCCGTCGTGGGCTGCGATGACATGGCGCTCGCCCTGACCCTCACCGCCGTCTCGCCTTCGGTCGGCGGCGTGCTCGTGCGGGGGGAGAAGGGCACCGCCAAGTCCACCATGGTGCGGGCGCTCGCCCAGGTCCTGCCGCCCATCGACGTCATCGCCGGTGACCGCTTCTCCAGCGACCCGCGGGAACGCGAACCGCTCTCCCCCGACGGCCCCTTCCCGCCGGACGCGCCGGTCGAGACCCGTCCCGTGCGGCTGGTGGAGCTGCCCGTGGGCGCCACCGAGGACCGGGTGCTCGGCTCCCTCGACCTGGAACGCGCGCTGGCCGAGGGCGTCACCGCCTACGAGCCGGGGCTGCTGGCCCGCGCGCACCGCGGCATCCTCTACGTCGACGAGGTCAACCTGCTGCACGACCACCTGGTCGACGTGCTCCTCGACGCCGCCGCGACGGGCAGGGCGACGGTGGAGCGCGACGGCGTCTCCGTCACCCACGCCGCCGGCTTCGTCCTGGTCGGCACGATGAACCCCGAGGAGGGGGAGCTGCGGCCCCAGCTCCTCGACCGGTTCGGGCTGTCCGTGGAGGTCGCCGCGCCCCGCGAGCCGTGGGCCAGGGTCGAGGTCGTCCGGCGCCGCCTCGCCTTCGACGCCGATCCCGAGGCGTTCACCGCCCGCTTCGCCGCCGCCGAACGGGAGCTCACCCGCCGTATCCGCCTCGCGCGGGAACTGCTGCCCGAGGTCGAGCTCGGCGACGCGGCACTGTTCAAGATCGCCG
>JAFACJ010001067.1 GCA_023425615.1 Actinomycetes bacterium | reverse complement strand
CTGCACGACTGCTTCAGCGCCAACGAGCTCATCACCTACGAGGCGCTCGGCATGGCCGAGATCGGCGAGGCGCACAAGCTGGTGGAGGCCGAGGCCACCACCTACGGCGGCAAGTGGGTGGTCAACCCCTCCGGCGGCCTCATCTCCAAGGGCCACCCGCTGGGCGCCACCGGCCTCGCCCAGTGCGCCGAGCTGACCTGGCAGCTGCGCGGGCAGGCCGGCGCCCGCCAGGTGGAGGGCGCCCGGGTGGCGCTGCAGCACAACATCGGCCTGGGCAGCGCCTGCGCCGTCGCGGTCTACAAGCCCGCACGCTGACCTGGGTTCCCGCACGTCCCGCGCTCCCGCGGGACGTGCGGGAACCTCCTCCGGCGGACGCGCATCATACGGAACGTCTCCCGCCTTCCCCCGAACCGAGAGAGGTGAGGCGTGAACGTCACTCCGCCGTCGAAGCTCAGCGCCCTGGACCCCTACACCGAGGCACTCCTGCTGGCCTGCCAGGGCGAGGACCCCCACCAGGTCAAGGCGGCACTCGACACCCTGAACGAGGACTGGCCCGGCGACGCGGCCGAGCCCTTCCTGCGGCCCCTGCTGTCCCGCTGGTGGGACGAGCCGCAGATCCTGGAGGTGCTGCTGGAGGTGTACTCGGTGGTCGCCTCCTTCGCCGCGGCCCCCGAGATCTTCGCCCTGCTCGGCCACCCCCACCCCGCGGTCGTCAGCGCAGCCGCGATCGTCCTCGACGACATCGGCGACGCGCGGCTCGGCGAACGCGCGCTGGAGGCGCTGCTGCCGCTGACCCGCCACGGGGACGCCGAGGTGCAGGAGACCGCCGCCCACGTCATCACCCAGCTGGACGGCTGGGACGGCCCCCAGCCCCTCTCCCCCGGCCGGCTGACCGACGTCGTGCTGGGCCTGCTGGAGCACGACACCCGGCAGGTCCGCGCCTGCGTCGCCAGGGAGCTGGTCGGCTGGGACTACGAACGTGAACGCGTCGACGGCGTGATGGCCCGGTACGTCCACTCCTCCGACCCGTCCCTCTGCGCGCCCGCCCTCACCCGGCTGGGGACGTCCGGCGACCAGGCGGCGCTCGAACGGCTCATGGCGGTCCTGCGGGAGCCCGATCCCCACCCGGAGTTCATCACCGCGGCGGCGCGCGTGGGTTGCGACCACGGGTCGCGCAAGGTCAAGCGCGCGCTGCGCCGTGAGCTGAAGCGGCTCCGCTCGGAGGGCTGGCCCGGACGCGACCCCGAGTCCCGCGTCAACCGGATGAAGAACGCCCTGTCGCTGCTGAGCTCCAATCCCCTGTCGGGCTGGCTGTGACGCTCTCCAGCAGGGTCGCCGCGAGCCCGCGGACGGACTCGCGCAGTTCGGCGGGTTCCCGGATGGTGAACCTCCCGCCCAGGCCCGCGAGCATCGCCGCCATCCCGTCCAGGGACTCGACGCGTGCGCGCAGCAGAGTCCCCTGGCCGTCCTCCTCGAGGATGGCCGCCGACGGAGGGATGCGTCTGCGCGCCTCCTCGATGGGCAGGTGCAGCACCACCTCGACCGCGTGCGTGTAGGGCACGTTCGCCAGTGACCGCGTGACGTGCCGGACGGGGTCGGCGTCCGGGGGAATCCGGTAGGTCGCCGTTCCCGGTGTCATGGCGAGCACGCGGTCGATCCGGAACGTCCGTGTCTCCCCTGACTTGTGGTCGTGTCCCGTCACGTACCAGCGCCCGGAGTGGAACACCAGCCCGTGGGCGTCGAGTTCCCGTTCGGTCTCCTCGCCGTGGTGGGAGCGGTAGCGCAGCGTCACGCGCCGTTTCTCCCGCACGGCCGCCGCCAGCCCGAGCACCTTGTCCACGTCGGGCGCGGCGGCCCGTCTTTCGGCCAGGGTGAAGGCGAGCGCCTCCCGCAGCGCCTCCACGCGTTCCCGCAGCGGGGCGGGCAGGACCCTGTGCACCTTGGCCAGCGCCGCTTCGGCCGCCGTCTCGGCGAGGCCCAGCCGCCGCGCGGCCAGCAGCCCGAGCACCGTCGCCGCCGCCTCGTCGTCGGTCAGCATCAGGGGCGGCAGCTTGTAGCCGGGCAGCAGCCGGTATCCCCCGTGCCTGCCGCGCTCGGCGGTCACCGGGATGCCCAGTTCGTCGAGCCGCCGCGCGTACCGCCGGACGGTCCTCTCATCGACGCCGAGCCGTTCCGCCAGCTCCGCCGCGCTCATCCGGTGCCGGGCCTGGAGCAGCTCCAGCATCATCAGCACGCGGGTCGTGGGATGTGACAACGGACACACTCCCTTACCGGACAGGTTCTGTCCGGTGAGAACCCTACCTTCGGTGGCATCGACGCAAGAGAGGTATGAGGATATGGCGACTTATGTGCTGGTTCCCGGTTTCTGGCTCGGCGCCTGGGCGTGGGACGGGGTGGCGGACGCCCTGCGGGCGCGCGGCCACGAGGCGGTCCCGGTGACGCTCGCCGGCCTGGCCGAGCGGGCGGCCGAGGCGTCGCCCGAAGTGAACGTGGACACCCACACCCGTGACGTCGTCGCGGCCGTCGGCGACCGCCGCGACGTGGTGCTCGTCGCCCACAGCGGCGCTTCCCTGCCGGTGACCGCGGCGGCCGGCCTGATCCCCGATCGGCTCTCCCGCGTCGTCTACGTCGACACCGCGCCGCTGCCGCCGGGGATGGCGCAGATCGACTTCCAGGAGCCGGCCGAGCAGGCCGCGGTGCGGGCCTCCGTCGGGGACGGCTTCACCATTCCGGTACCCGATTTCGCCGACGCGGGCTTCACCGAGGAGCAGCGCGCGTACGTCATGGCGCGCGCGACGCCCGAGCCGTTCGGCGCGGCGACCCAGCCCCTGGAGCGGCGGCGGGAGCGCCGGCCGCTGCCCAAGACCATGATCTGCTGCACGATTCCCCTGGCCGCCGTGCGTTCCATGATCGGGACGGTGCCCTCCTTCGCCGAGCTGGCGGGACCGGAGTGGACCTTCCGCGCGCTGCACGGGGCGGGTCACTGGCCGATGATCACACGGCCTGCGGAACTCGCCGCCATGTGCTAAATCTTGAAGAGTGTTCACAATTAGGGCCACGAGTAGGGCCGACCTCGCCGGGGTGGTGGCGCTGGAGGAGCGGCGGGACTCCGCCGGAGACGCCCTCTGGGAGAACGAGACCGGACGCGCCTGGCACGAGCAGGTGCTGGAGGACCCCGCACAGGAGCACCTGCTCGGGGAGATCCGCAGGCAGGCCGTGGGCTTCGCGGTGCTGTCCGGGCTCGGCTCCCCCCGGATCGAGCTGCGGCGGCTCGTCCTGTCCCCCGAGTGGCGCGGAGACGGCCCCGCCCGCATGTTCCTGCGCGAGGTGGTCAACCGCGTCCACGACCGGCACTCCGCCCAGCAGCTCTGGCTGCGCACCAGGACCTCCGACGAGCAGACCCGGGCGTTCTACGCCAGCGAGGGGTTCGTGCCGTCCGGCGACCGCCCGTCCCTCCACCTGGCGCCGGACGGCAGCGCCGCCACCCTGGTGGTCATGACGCACCAGCGCTGAGCCCCGGGAGGCCCCGGAGCTCAGGCGCTGAGGATCAGGCCGAGGGCGAAGCCGAGGACGCTCACGACGCCCAGCGCGATGATCATGTTCGACCGGTAGCGCGGCACCTTGGCCGGGCCGCGGGCCGGCGGCTTGGCCTCGGCCCGCAGGAACCTGGCGATCTCCGTGGCGGTCGGGCGGGCGGCGGGCTCCTTGTCCAGGCAGCGTGCCACCAGGCCGCGCAGGCCGCCGCGCAGCGCGCCGAGGTCGGGTTCGCGGTCGGTGATACGGCGCATGACGGCGGCGTTGGTGCCGCCGCCGAAGGGCGGGCGCCCGGTGGCCGCGTAGACCATCGTGGCGCCCCAGGAGAAGACGTCGGACTTGGGCCCCACCGGCAGGTCCTCGATCTGCTCGGGCGACATGTAGGCGGGCG
>JAFACJ010001017.1 GCA_023425615.1 Actinomycetes bacterium | reverse complement strand
GGCGATCATGGAGGCCATGGAGCCGGCCTCGGTGATGCCCTCGTGCAGGATCTGGCCCTGCTCGGACTCCTTGTAGCTGAGCATGAGCTTGCGGTCTGCCGACTCGTACGTCTGCCCGTGCGGCGAGTAGATCTTCGCCGTCGGGAACATGGCGTCCATGCCGAAGGTGCGCGCCTCGTCGGGGATGATCGGCACGAAGCGGTGGCCGATCTCCCTGTCCTTCATGAGGTCCTTGAGCAGCCGCACGAACGCCATGGTGGTGGCGATCTTCTGCTTGCCCGAACCCTTCTGGAGCTCCCGGTACACCTCGTCGCCGGGGAGTTTCAGGGTCTTGGCGCGGGTGACGCGCTTGGGCAGGAAGCCGCCGAGGGCCGCCCTGCGCTCGCGCATGTACTGGATCTCCTCGGAGTCCTCGCCCGGGTGGTAGTAGGGCGGCAGGTCGGCCTCCAGGGCCGAGTCGGGGATCTCCAGGAAGAGCCGGTCGCGGAACTCCTTGAGCTCGCTCTTGGTCAGCTTCTTCATCTGGTGGCTGGACATGCGGGCCTCGAAGTCGGGCCCGAGGGTCCAGCCCTTGATGGTGTGGGTGAGGATCACCGTCGGCTGGCCGGTGTGCTCGCGGGCCGCCTTGAAGGCCGCGTAGAGCTTGCGGTAGTCGTGGCCGCCGCGGGAGAGCTTGGTGAGGTCGTCGTCGGCGAGGTGCTCGACGATCTTGCGCAGCCGGGGGTCGTCGCCGAAGAAGTGCTCGCGGATGTAGGAGCCGGGCTCGACGGAGAAGGTCTGCATCTGCCCGTCGGGCATGATGTTCATCTTGTTGACCAGCACGCCGTCTACGTCCTTGGCCAGCAGCGGGTCCCAGTCGCGGCCCCAGATGACCTTGATGACGTTCCAGCCGGCGCCGCGGAAGTAGGACTCCAGCTCCTGGATGATCTTGCCGTTGCCGCGCACCGGGCCGTCCAGGCGCTGCAGGTTGCAGTTGATCACGAAGGTGAGGTTGTCCAGCTCCTCGCGGGCGGCGAGGCCGATCGCGCCGAGCGACTCGGGCTCGTCCATCTCGCCGTCGCCGAGGAAGGCCCACACGTGCGAGCGCGAGGTGTCCTTGATCTCGCGGGACAGCAGATAGCGGTTGAACCGCGCCTGGTAGATCGAGTCGATGGCGGCGAGGCCCATCGAGACGGTGGGGAACTCCCAGAAGTCCGGCATGAGCCGGGGGTGGGGGTAGGACGACAGGCCGCCGCCGGGATGGGAGACCTCCTGCCGGAAGCCGTCGAGCTGCTGCTCGGTCAGGCGGCCCTCCAGGAAGGCGCGGGCGTAGATGCCCGGCGTCGCGTGCCCCTGGATGAAGACCTGGTCGCCGGACTCGCCGTGGTCCTTGCCGCGGAAGAAGTGGTTGAAGCCCACCTCGTACAGGGAGGCGGCCGAGGCGTAGGTGGCGATGTGGCCGCCGACGCTCAGTTCGGGCCGGTTGGCACGGGAGACCATGATCGCCGCGTTCCACCTGATGTAGGCGCGGATCCGGCGCTCGATGTGCTCGTCGCCGGGGAACCAGGGCTCCTTCTCCGGCGGGATGGTGTTGATGTAGTCGGTGCTCCGCAGGCCGGGCACCCCGACCTGCTGCTCACGGGCCCGTTCCAGCAGGCGGAGCATCACATAGCGGGCCCTGGTCCGGCCCTCGGTCTTGATGACCGTGTCCAGTGACTCGAGCCACTCCCTGGTTTCATCGGGGTTGATGTCCGGGAGCTGGCTCGGCAGGCCGTCGCTAATGATCGAGAAGCGTTGGCGTCCGGAAGGCAACTGGGGTCCCCTTACACGCGCGGTGATTCCATCGACTGTTTGTCGATGCTCGTTCTCCATCCTGCTGCTTGTCGAGCGCGCTCGCATCTCTACTACTGAGTAACAAACTGCAGGTCAAAGGGGGGACACCGCTGTGCCACGGCCTCCCCCGGACCCGTTAAACCACCCGCCAAGCCGGATGGGGAACGCTTCCATCTTCCCCCCTCACGCGGACTGAATGGTCCAGACCTGTGATGATCGTCTCATGAAAAGCACGGTGATTCCCGTCTCCACCGGACACCGGGAGACGATTCACGACCTCACCCCGCGGTGCGCCGACTTCGTCGCAGGTGAGGGGGACGGGCTGCTGCACGTCTTCGTCCCGCACGCCACCGCGGGCCTGGCGATCATCGAACTGGGCTCGGGCAGCGACCGCGACCTGCTGAACACGCTGGGCGGCATGCTCCCGGCCGACGACCGCTGGATCCACGCCCACGGATCACGCGGACACGGGCGCTCCCACGTGCTTCCGGCGTTCCTGCCGCCCTATGCTTCGGTGCCCGTCCTCGGCGGACGGCTGGCCCTGGGCACCTGGCAGTCGATCGCCCTGATCGATCTGAACCTTGACAATCCCGACAGACAGGTGCGGTTGTCCTTCCTGCGGGGAACGTGAGGAGCAGGCCGGACATGCCGTGGATCATGCGGATGGGGTATGGGCACTTGCGCAGGGGGCCGTCCTTTGTGTGGACTGTCCCGCAATACCTTGGGGTACGCCGGAAAGACAGTACGGTGCATCCCATGAAGACGACACAGGGAGGACGTCAGTGAGCGCGACCGCGGGTCAGGCGCAGACGGAGCGCAGCCTGGCCGAACGGCTCGGTTTCAAGCCGGGTCAGGTGGTGCAGGAGATCGGCTGGGACGAGGACGTGGCCGAGGAGCTGCGGGTCTCGATCGAGACGGTCACCGGCAACGAGCTGGCCGACGAGGACTACGAGGATGTCGTGGACGTCGTGCTGCTGTGGTGGCGCGAGGATGACGGCGACCTCGTCGACGGCCTGGTCGACGCCCTCACCTCGCTGACCGGCGGCGGGCACATCTGGCTGCTGACCCCCAAGGCCGGCCGCGAGGGGCACGTGGAGCCGAGCGACATCGGGGAGGCGGCGCCCACCGCGGGCCTCGCCCAGACGAGCAGTGTCAGCGCGGCGCCCGAATGGTCGGGCACCCGGCTGGTGGCTCCGAAGGGGCGCAAGTAGCGGCTTCACCGGCCGTCCGACGTTCGGGTGGCAGACTGGAGGCGATCGAGGTTTCCAGTCTCCTCCGAAAGGGAATAGAACATGGCTGTTGAAGTCGGCGACAAGGCACCTGACTTCGAGCTGAAGGACCAGCACGGCACTCCCGTCAAGCTGTCGGACTTCGCCGGGAAGAAGGACATCGTCCTGGTCTTCTATCCGCTGGCCTTCAGCGGGATCTGCACCGGTGAGCTGTGCGCCATCCGCGATGAGCTGCCCACCCTGGGCGGCGACGACGTCCAGGTGCTGGCGGTCTCCGTCGACTCCGTCTTCGCCCACCGCGCCTGGGCCGACCAGGAGAACTACCAGTTCCCGCTGCTGTCGGACTTCTGGCCGCACGGCGGCGTCGCCGACGCCTACGGCGTCTTCGACGCCGAGAAGGGCCTGGCCCGCCGCGGCACCTTCATCATCGACAAGACGGGCGTCGTCCGCTGGAAGGTGGACAACGCCATCCCCGAGGCCCGCGACCTCGAGGAGTACCGCAAGGCGCTGGCCGGCCTGGCCTGAGCGCACCCGGCCGGGCCCCGCGGGGCCCGGCCCCGTGCTCTTCACCTGAAGGTCACCCGGTGTTCTCCTCCCATCAGACGCCTCGGGCGTCTGATGGGACATGAGAAGAGCATTCACCGCGGCGCTGTCGGTCCTGTCGGTCCTGTCGGCGCTGCTGGTCACCGGCTGCTCCCCGTTCGACGGCGGCACCGAGCTGCGGGTACTGGCCGGTAGTG
>JAFACJ010000991.1 GCA_023425615.1 Actinomycetes bacterium | reverse complement strand
CTCCAGGACGGCGGCGCGCTCCTCCGGCGCCGTCCGCGGCCACGGGCCCTCGTCGAACGCCGCGCGGGCCGCGGCGACCGCGCGGTCCATGTCGGCCGCGACGGCGACCGGCACCTCCCCGACGATCTCCTCCGTCGAGGGCGAGACCACGCCGAGGCGGTCGTCTCCCGCGGGTGCCGTCCAGGCTCCTCCGATGAGGAACTCCCGTCGGTACATCAACCTGTCGTCCACGTCGCCTCCTGTGCGCGGCTCTGGCAGAGCGGGTCAACGCCAGCTATCCTAAGCCAAAAGTAGGTGAGTACTCACTTGTTAATGGGGTGTCGATGAATCGTTCAGCTCTGCTGCTGCGTGGGGCTTCGCTGGTCGACGGAACGGGAGCCCCCGCCCGCCCGGCCGACGTCGCCGTCCGGGACGGCCGCATCACCGCGGTGCGCGGCCACGGCGAACTGGAACCCGGACCCGGCACCGAGACCGTCGACCTGGACGGACTCACCCTGGCGCCCGGCTTCATCGACGTGCACACCCACTACGACGCGCAGATCCTCTGGGACGGCGATCTCACCCCCTCCAGCTGGCACGGCGTGACCAGCGTCGTCATGGGCAACTGCGGGTTCGGCGTCGCGCCCTCGCGGCCCGAGCACCGCGAGATCATCGTCCGCACGCTGGAGAACGTCGAGGGCATGTCGATGGAGGCGCTCGACGCCGGCATCGACTGGTGCTTCGAGACCTTCCCCGAGTACCTCGACGCGCTCGACCGGCGGCCCAAGCGCCTCAACGTCGGCCTGTTCCTCGGGCACACCCCGCTGCGCCTGTTCGTCACCGGAGGCGAGGAGCGCCCGGCCACCGAGCCGGAGGTCCAGGAGATGCGGCGCCTGGTGCGCGAGGCGCTGGAGGCCGGCGCGCTCGGCTTCTCCACCTCGCGGCAGCCCGCCCACCAGGGCGCCTTCGGACGTCCGGTGCCCAGCCGGTTCGCCGAGACCGACGAGGTGTACGCGCTGGCCGCTGTCCTCGGCGAACTCGGCAAGGGCGTCCTCCAGGTGTCGATCGGCCCCGGCCTGTTCGTCGACCAGTTCTCCGAGCTGGCCACCCGCTACGGCATCCCCGTCACCTGGACCGCGCTGGTGGCGCGCGCCGACAAGCCGGGCGCCGCGCTGCGCACGGTCGAGCGCGGCGGCGCGCTGCCCGGCGAGGTCTACCCGCAGATCGCCTGCCGCCCGATCGTCATGCAGATCGGCATGGCCGACCCCGTCCCCCTCGCCGAGATCGACGAGTGGAAGGAGGTGCTGGCCCTGCCCCGCGCCGAGCGGGCCGGCCTCTACCGCGACCCGGTGTGGCGGGAGCGGGCCCGCGAGGTGACGCTGAAGGCGTGGAGCCACCGCTGGCCCAAGACCAGCGTCGAGGAGACCGGCGTCCACCACGACGCGGTGGGCGTCCCGCTGGACCGGCTGGCGCGGGAGCGCGGCACGACGCCCTTCGACCTCCTGCTCGACCTCGCGCTCGCCGACGGCATGGCCACGCGCTTTCGCATCGTGCTGGACAACGACGGGGATGAGGAGGTCGGCGAGCTGCTGGCCGACAAGCGCACCCTGCTCGGCCTCTCCGACGCCGGTGCGCACGCCACCCAGCTCTGCGACGCCTGCTACTCCACCCATCTGCTCGGGCACTGGGTGCGCGAACGCAAGGCGCTCTCCCTGGAGGACGCCGTGTGGCGGCTGACCGGCCAGCCGCACCGGGCGTTCCGCATCAAGGAGCGCGGACTGGTCAAGGAGGGCTTCCACGCCGACCTCGTCGCCTTCGACCCGGGCACCGTCGGCACCACCCCCGTCGAGCGGGTGCACGACCAGCCCGGCGGCACCGACCGGCTCGTGGTGCGCAGCACCGGCGTCCACCATATGTGGGTGAACGGCATCGCCACCCGGATCGACGGCGAAGAGGTAGCCGGCGCGGCACCGGGCCGCCTTCTGCGCGGCTGACCCGCGACTCCACCTCCCCGAGGCCGCAGAGGCGGAAGGCGGGCCCCGCGCCGGGGCCCGCCTTCTCTCGCTCGCCGCGTCAGCCGCGGTCCGGGGGTCCAGGTGGTAGAGGCTGGTGGCGTGCGGGGAGCCCGCCCCTCCCCGTGAAGACGCCAGGCGAGATCACCGGCCGTGGAGCCCTTCGGAGCGCCCGCGTCCCCGGGACCTGCCGGATCCGATGAATGGGGCTGGGGCTGTCGAGGGGCGGCGGAGGGGGATTCCGGAAGGGGAGGGCGCGTCGTGCCGCGGTCAGCTTCGGGTCGGGGGCTCCAGGTTGTAGAGCCTGGTGGCGGTGTGCTGGAGGACCTTGCCGACGGTCTCCTCGGGGAGGCCGCCGAGGGCCCTCTCCATGACGTCGCGGGGGCTGGGGGACTCCGACGCCGGGCCGGGGGAGAGGCTGGTGGCGTGGGGGAAGTCGGTCTCGAACATGAGGTTGTCGCCGAGCTGGTCGATGACCGAGCGCACCGCCTGGCGTTCGAACCAGAACATGCCGTAGATCTGGCGCTTCATGTACTCGCTGGGCAGGAGGCGCTCGGGGTAGTCCTTGTGGGCGCCGACGTTCAGCCACTGCCAGTCCATGGTCTCGCTGAAGAACGGCAGCCAGCCGGCGCCGTTCTCGACCGAGACGAACTTCAGGTCCGGGTAGCGGTGGCAGACGCCGGTCAGCACCACCTCGGCGATGTTCTGGGCGTTGCCGAGCAGGACCAGTGAGCTCTCCCGGGTGAAGTCCTCCTTCTTGGACTGGTCGACGGCGCCCTTGAGGTCCTCGTCGCTGGCCAGGAAGCCGACGTGGAAGTTCATGCTGAGGCCCATCTCCTGGGCCTGGCCCAGCAGCGGCTCCCAGTAGTCGTCGATGAGGCGGGGCAGGCCGACCTTGTCGTAGCGGGCGGCGAACAGGACGCCCTTGTGGCCCATCTCGTAGGCGCGCCTCATCTCGGCGACGGACTCGTCGATGTCCCAGAAGGGGAGCATCATCATGGGGATGAGCCGCTTGGGGGCGGCCGAGCAGAACTCGGTGATCCAGTCGTTGTATGCCTGGACGCACCGGGTGGCCAGCTCCCGCGGCATCTGGTTGAGGAACCGGTGGCTGTGGAATCCCACGATGTTGGGATACTTCACCTGGTAGTAGACGCCGACCTTGTCGTTGTAGGCAAGGCGCTCCTTGGGGTCGATGGCGGCGGGCAGCGCCTCCGACAGGCGTTTGGGATGCGACGGGGGGAACTCCGCCCAGCCCGCCTGGGCGAAGGCGCCCACCCCGTACAGCTTGCGGTCGCCGATGTACCAGACGTCCTCCTGCCGCCTTTCGTGGAACCTGACGTGCGGCACGAGGTCGCCCCACTTGGCGGTCGGGATCCGCGACGTCCAGAGGTCGGCGGGTTCGATGATGTGGGAGTCGACGTCGGCGACCGCGTAGCGCTCGCAGAGAGCGGTCTTGGCCGGGTCCAGGTCAGCCATGCGCGTGAGCTCCTTCTGCGCCTACTAAGAGAGTGTGTACTCACTTACATTAGGTGCGCGGTCCGCCCGCGCGCAATGGCGTCAGGCGCCCGGTTCGGGAACGCCGCGCAGGTGCGGCGCCATCATCAGCGGCGTCACGCTGAGCACCCCGGACTCCACCGGCAGGACGGCGCCCGTGATCCACCGCGCCTCGTCGCTGGCCAGGAACGCCGCCGCCCAGCCCACGTCCCAGCCGTCGCCGGGAGTCCCCAGCAGGCCGGCCTCGCTGCGCATCGTGTTCATGAACTCCGCCCGCGGCCCCGGCGCCGAGACCGACATGACCATCGGCGTGGTGATGTGCCCGGGAGCCACGGCGTTGACCCGGATGCCCTGGCGGCCGTGCGCGTACGCCATGTCCACCGTCATCGCGATCATCCCGCCCTTGGCCGCCGAGTAGGCGACCGTCCCGTCGCCGCGCAGCGCCGAGATGGACGAGATGTTGACGATCGACCCGTACCCCTTGGCCGCCATCACCGGCACCGCGTACTTGGACGCCAGGAACGCGGTGCGCAGGTTGATGTCCATGGCCAGGTCCCAGTCCTCCTCTGAGGTGTCCACGACCGTCCCGAGGGCGGCGCGGCCGATGTTGTTCACCAGGATGTCGAGCGTCCCGAAGGCGTCGACGGCCGCGGCGACCATCTCCTCGCAGTCCGCCGCCCGGGTGGCGTCGCCGGCGAACACCTCGGCCTTCCCGCCCTCCTCCTCGATCATCTTGCGCGTCTCCTCGGCGCGCTCGGCGTGCAGGTCCACGAGCAGGACGCTCGCTCCCTCCCGGGCCAGCACGACCGCCGTCGCCTTCCCGGTGCCGATGCCGGGGCCGGGCGTCGAGCCCGCCCCCGTCACGATCGCGACCTTGCCCTCGACCCGTCCGGCCCGCTCCACCATGGCTGTCTCCCTCTCCTCGTACCGTGCTACCAGCGCGTCAGCAGTGCCGCGCCCGCCTCGAAACCCCCGACGTTGGTGACCGCGGCGACCTCGGCGCCGGCCACCTGCCTCGCGCCGGCCTCGCCGCGCAGCTGGCGCACCGCCTCGGCGGTGTGGCCGAACGCGGCGTGCAGCCGTCCGCCGGACAGCTGGCCGCCCCAGGTGTTGAGCGGCAGCTCGCCGTCCAGGGCGATGCGCTTGCCGCCCTCCACGAACGCCCCCGCCTCGCCGGGCCCGCAGAAGCCCATGGCCTCCAGCCACCAGACGGCCTCGATGGTGAAGCCGTCGTAGAGCTGCGCGGTGTCCACGTCGCCGGGACGCAGCTCGGTGCGCTCCCACATCGCCCGCGCCGCGCCGTACCCCACGCGGCCCATGTCCTCCCACTGCTCCCACGACGGCCTGCCCTCCACGACACCGGCCATCGCCTCGATCCGCACCGGGGCGCGCAGGCCGGGCGCGGTCTCGGCGGCCGAGACGACGATCGCGGTGGCGCCGTCGGCGGGCACGTCGCAGTCGTACAGGCACATCGGCGTGGAGATCATCCGCGCGGCGAGGTAGTCCTCGACGGTCAGCGGCGAGCGGTAGACGGCGTCCGGGTTGAGGGCGGCGTGCGCCCGCTGCGTCACCGGGATCCACGCGAGCTGCTCGCGGGTGACGCCGTACTCGTGCAGGTAGCGGGCGGCGTAGGGGGCGACCTGGCAGACGGGGGAGAGCATCCCGATGGGCAGCAGCCAGGCCAGCGGCCCCTCGGCGACCGGCTTGGTCGAGCCGTACGCCGGGCGGCCTCCGGCGCCGCGCGCCGCGCTGCCCTCCTTGACCGTCCGCCAGATGACGACGTGCCGCGCCTGGCCGGTGGCCACCGCCTGGGCCGGGCCGTAGAAGGGCAGCGCCATCCCCTCGTTGACGCCCTGCCGCCAGGTCGTGGTGATGCGCAGCGCGTCCTGCACCTCATAGAGGTTGCCGTTGGCGTAGCCGGGCAGGTTGGCGGCGCCGCCCCCGGGGAACATGGCGAGCCCGTCGATGTCGTCCAGCGTCAGGCCCGCGTCCTCGACGGCGGCGAAGACGGCGTCGAGGGTGAGCTGGAAGCCGGAGCGGTCGATCTGGCGGCCGATCGCGGACTGGCCGATGCCGGAGATGACGGCACGGCGTTCGAACAGGTCGGTCCCCACGCGTTGACTCCTCGGTCGGTCGTGCCGCTTCAGCGTGCGGCGAGGAAACTGGGAATGGCGCAGCCGCCGGGTCCCGGCTCGAAGCCGATCTCGACGGCCATGCCGATGGCGGCCTCCTCCGGCGGGCAGCCCCGCAGGCGGCCGGCCACCCGTACGCCGGGGCGGCCGGGGAACTCCACCAGGACGATGGCGTAGGGCACCTCGAGGCCGGGGAGCCAGCGCTGGTGGTTGACGGTGAGGCTGTAGACCACGCCGGTGCCGGTGACCTCGGCGGGCTCCGTCGTCCTGGCCCGGCAGGAGCGGCAGACGCCGCGCGGCGGGAAGGACTCGGCGCCGCAGGCCGAGCAGCGCTCCACGACCAGGCGGCCCTCCCGCGCCGCCGTCCAGAACGGCTCGGTCTCCTCGGTGACGGCGGGGGGTATCCCGATCGTCGCGTCCATACCGCACCTCGCTCTAAGAGAGTGTCCGCTCACTATAGTTACTACATAAAAAAGTGAGCATTTGCTATCTTTCGCCGGAGCGGGTGCCGTCCGGCGCGGGACCGGGCGCCGGACGCGAAGGAGACGCGCAAGTGCCAGGCGATCGCATCATCTTCGGGGCGGCGGCGATCCCCGAACCCGACCGGACGTGGCTGGAGGCCGCCGAGCGGCTGCCGATCGAGTCGGTCTGGCAGGGCGGCCACCTCCTGCCGCCGAGCCCGACCGGGGAGGCCGTCACCCGGCTCGCCCTGCTGACCGCCTGGACCGAGCGGGTCCGCGTGGGCACCGCCGTCCTCCTCCTGCCGTTGTACCAGCCGGTGGTCGTGGCCAAGCAG
>JAFACJ010000990.1 GCA_023425615.1 Actinomycetes bacterium | reverse complement strand
GCCCGGCACGAACCCCTTCGCCCCGCTGCGCGAGCGCTACCCCGAGGGGCTCGTCGGGCAGGGCGTCAGCGCCGAGCTCATCGCGGCGCGCTGGGGGATCTCCCGCGCGGAGCAGGACGCCTTCGCGCTGGAGAGCCACCGCCGCGCCGCCGCGGCCTGGGAGCGCGGCGAGTTCGACCGCGAGGTCGCCTGGAGCGGACAGCGCGACGAGAGCGTGCGGCCCGGCACCTCGGCCGAGGCACTGGCCGCGCTGAAGCCCGCCTACCACCGGCCCGACCTGGCCGAGCGCTTCCCCGAGATCGGCTGGACGGTCACCGCGGGCAACGCCTCACCCATCAACGACGGCGCGGCGGCCCTGCTCATCATGGGCTCCGACACCGCGCGGCGGCTCGGCCTGCGCCCCCGCGCCCGCTTCCACTCCTTCGCCGTCGCGGGCGACGACCCGCTGCTCATGCTCACCGCCATCATGCCCGCCACCGAGAAGGTGCTGGCCAAGGCCGGACTGCGCCTCGACGACATCGATCTGTTCGAGGTGAACGAGGCGTTCGCCTCGGTCGTCCTGGCCTGGCAGCACGATCTGAAGGTCGACCCCGGGCGCGTCAACGTCCGCGGCGGCGCCATCGCCATCGGCCACCCCCTGGGCGGCAGCGGCGCCCGCATCATGACCACCCTCCTGCACGCCCTGGAGGACCGCGACGCCCGGTTCGGCCTCCAGACCATGTGTGAGGCGGGCGGCATGGCCAACGCCACCCTCCTGGAGCGGCTGTGACCGGCACCTCCCAGCGGACGCTCACCCCCGGCGCCTACCTGAAGGCGGCGGCGTCGGGGGGAGTGCTGTCCCCCTTCGCCGACCTGTGGGGCTTCGGGGGCCTCCACGGCGGTCTGTCCCTGGCCCTGATGGCAGGCGCCATGGCCGAGCACGCACCTTGCCGTACCCCGCAGAGCGCCACGGCGCGCTTCCACCGCTCCATCACCGAGCCGTTCCTGCTCGAAACCGCTCTGGGGCGCACCGGACGGCTCCTGTCCACGGCCACGGCCCGGGTCTCCTCCGGCAGGGGCCTGAACGCCGACGCCACCGCGGTCTTCAGCGCCGCGGGGCGGGGAGGCGGTCTGCCGGAGGCACCGCCGGCCCCGGCCGCGCCTCCGCCCGGCGACTGCGAGATCTTCACGGTGCTCCCGGAGTTCGTGCCGGTCACCACGCACCTGGAGATCAGGCCGGTCGGCCCCGGCCGCCCCTACGCCGGAGGCACGGAACCCGTGCTGACCGCCTGGATCCGGATGACGGAGGACGACGCCCCGCCGGACGCCTTCCGCCTCATGTTCCTGGCGGACGCGCTGGCACCGTCCTACGCGGCGGTCCTGACCGAGCCGGTGGCCGTCCCGACGGTGGAGCTCACCGTCCGCCCCGGCCCCGGGCTGGCCCGCGCGTCCTCGCCGTGGATCCTGCTGCGCGCCGTGACGCACGCGGCGACACCGGACGGCTGGATCGACGAGCGCCTCGACGCCTGGGGCCCGGACGGCGTCCACCTGGGCTCGGCGCACCAGGTCCGCGTCGTGCGAACCGGCTGACCCTCAGGTCGCCAGGGGCTCTCGGGGCACAGATCCGTTTCCGGAGAGGGGGTGCAGTGTGCCTGTAAGGAACCACTACATAGCGGCATCTAACCGGCACACTGCGATGACCGTCCATCAAGGGAGGACCCCATGCAATCGGTCAGTGTCGGCGGAGCCGCGGGAACGCTCAGCGCGAGCGGGAAGTACCTCATCCTGAACGGCGACATCAAGAGCCTGTACGTCAGGAGCAACGTCGCGACGCCCCACTACTGCGCCCAGGCGTCCGACGGCGCCACCGTCGACCACGGCGGCAGCACCTACCGCAAGCACAAGCCCGTCCGCCGCTGCCTGGCCGACTGCCTGCACACCGCGGAGGAGATCATCTGGGGGCAGGCGCTGACCCAGGGCCAGATCCGCTCGAAGGTCGGCGACGAGGACTTCGGCGACACCGACGAGGCGAACATCGAGATCGCCACCGCCAACGCCGCGGCGGGCACCAGCAACAACGGAGCCCACCCCGGCGTCAACCAGGCGTACGTCATCGTCGCCCGGCAGGAGGACTCCTCCCTGCGCTACAACTACCCCTACCACGCGGCCGGCGTGATCGCGTTGGACGGCGACGACACGGTGACCATGGAGGTCTTCGCCACCGCCCAGGACGCCGCCGCCCGCGACCAGGACGGCGACTTCCGCATGTACGACCGGGGTTCCAGCTCCTTCCACCGGCGCTGGAGCGCCGCCGAGGCCTTCCGCAACACCCTGCCGGTCACCATGGTGCTGGTGAAGAAGACCTGAGGCGGTCAGGAGCGGGTGTCCCTGCGCAGGGGATGGTCGGCGGGGACCTCGACGAGCACGATGCGGACGCCGTCGGGGTCCTCGATCCACATCTCGACCAGGCCCCAGGGCTCGGCGCGGGGTTCGCGCACGACGCGGACTCCCGCGCCGGCCAGGCGCTCGTGCTCGGCGCGCACGTCGCGGACCTGGAGCCAGAGCATCAGGGACGGTCCCGGCGGCTCCGGGGCGCGGCCGGAGACCTCGAGGAAGCCGGGGCCGAGGAAGAAGACGACGCCGGGCGAGTCGGGGGGCCCGAACTCGCGGTAGACGGCCAGGCCCAGGACCTCGCGGTAGAAGTGCCGGCTGCGTTCGAGGTCGGTCGGGTGCAGCAGGACCCGGCTGCTCAGTACGTCCATGGTCCGATCATCCGTCCTCGGTGACGAGGGCCGGATGGCGGGGGTCGTCCATCCGCACCGCGACGTCCGCGCTCCGCAGCGGCAGCGCCTCCGCCCGGTAGCGCTCGTAGGCGGGCAGTGTCCACGCCTGGTCCTCGTCCGTGCGGCGGGCCAGCGCGGCGGCGGAGAGGTCGAGGTGGACGGTCATGTCGAAGGGGAGTCCCCGGCCCAGCAGCAGCGCCCCGTCCACCAGGACGACGCCGCCGGCCGGCACGTCCACGTACCGCGCCCGCGTGGCGCGGTCGCGGGCGCGGTCCCACAGGCTGGGCAGCACCTTCCCCGAGCCGCCGGGCTCCAGCGGGCCGAGCACCTCCCGCAGCAGCCCGTTCACATCCAGCCAGTCGTCGTAGAAGACGTCCGGGTCGTGCCGCCCGAACTCATACCGCAGGGAGGCGGGCCGCAGGAAGTCCCACGCCGACACCCGCACCACCTCCCGTCCGCGCTCCCGCAC
>JAFACJ010000967.1 GCA_023425615.1 Actinomycetes bacterium | reverse complement strand
CCGGGTGGCGCGGCCCGCAGCCCCGCCCGAGGACCCGCCGTCCAGGGTTACATCCGGGAGGTACCCGCCACGCTCAAGGCCATGAACGACGTCGTCTTCAACCGCGATCCGCGATTCCTCGGACCGCACGAGGACGGGCTCGACCGTGCGCTGGGGCGGTAGAGACAGCGAAGCCACCGCCCGTACCGGGCAGTGGCTCGACTGTCACCCTGCGGAGTTGTCCTTGGGCTGGTAGTCCGCGAAGTCCGCGTACTTGTCCAGCAGCTCGTCGTCGTAGGAGTCTTCGATCTCCGTCGTCGGCCGCGCGGAAGATACACCCAGCTCGTCCGAAAGGCGGTCGAGGTCAGTGTGGCCGCTGTTGTACTTCAGCTGGCGAGCGACCTTTACCTGCTTGGCCTTGGCTCGGCCTCGCCCCATTGGCTCGACCCCCTTGATGGTCAGGGCTTCTACTGGCCCTATCGCTACGCTTACGCACACGTGCTGACACGTCTGAGCCGTGCGTCAGCTACGGGTACAACCGTACCCGTTTTACACCCAGCTCGGTACGTGTCTCCGCGGTGGCGCCTCGCTTTACCTTCGCGGAGACCAGTCTAACCGCTGGGGGCTACCGCCCTGACCTGCGGAGGAACGTTTTCGAGTGATCCTTTGAAGACTCCATGTGATTTCTGCCAGACACCATCAAGACGTGCGACTAAAGCCAGATGCCCCTAAGGCGCCCGACTTCGGACATCCGCCGTTCGGCCATTCGGTCGGCCGCCACGGCCGGTGGCACCGCGTCCTGCTCGGCGAGCTCGAAGATCCGCTTGGTGGTGTCGAAGATCCGCGCGGCGCGCTCCCTGGCCCGGGCCATGGAGAAGCCCGTGAGCTCGTCGGCCACCTGGATGACCCCGCCCGCGTTCACCACGTAGTCGGGCGCGTACAGCACGCCCCGCTCGGCCAGCACCTTCTCGATCCCGGGATGGGCGAGCTGGTTGTTGGCGCCGCCGCAGACGATCCTCGCCTCCAGGGTGGCCGCCACCTCGTCGGTGAGCGCCTGGCCCAGCGCGCACGGCGCGTAGACGTCGAGCCCCGAGGCCAGCAGTTCATCGGTGGTCTCGACCACTGTCGTCATCGGATGCCGGGCCACGACCCTGGCCGTGGCGGCCGGGTCGACGTCGTTGATCACCAGCCGGGCGCCGTCCTCGGCCAGCAGATCGGCCAGCCGGCGGCCGACCTTGCCGACACCCTGGATCCCCACCCGCCTGCCGCGCAGCGTCGGCTCGCCCCAGACCCGCTCGGCCGCCGCGCGCATGCCCTGGAACACCCCGAAGGCGGTCAGGACCGAGGAGTCGCCCGCACCGCCGGACGCCTCGGTGCGGCCGGTCACGAACCGCGACTCGCGTGCCACGTCGTCCATGTCGGGACTGTAGGTGCCCACGTCGCAGGCGGTGACGTAGCGGCCGCCCAGCGACTGGACGAACCGGCCGTAGGCGCGCAGCAGCGCCTCGGACTTGTCACGGGCGGGATCGCCGATGATGACGGCCTTGCCGCCGCCGTGGTCGAGCCCGGCCATGGCGTTCTTGTAGGTCATGCCGCGGGACAGTTCGAGCACGTCGGCGAGCGCCGCTTCCTCGGTGGCGTAGGGGTAGAAACGGGTGCCACCCAGCGCCGGGCCGAGCGCCGTGGAGTGGATCGCGATGATCGCGCGCAGGCCGCTGGCCTTGTCAGCGCAGAAGACGACCTGTTCGTGCCCCTGGAAAACGGTCACAGGGTCAGCCTAAGACCGTCGGAGGACTCCCCGGACCACGATCTCGCACAGGGAATGACAACGAGGGTATTTCACGGCGTGTCCGCCGCTCCCCGGCGTGCCACCATGCGGACGTGCTCCCGTACACCGCGTACCTGAGGGTCTACGAACCGCTGGAGGCCTTCCCCGAACCGGAGCGCTCCTGGTGGGCGACCTATGCCCGCGGGGCCGTGGGGCCGCCGCGGCGGGTCGCGGCGGTCGAGGCCGAACGCGGCGAGTTCCTGCGCTCCCTGGTCGCGGGCCCGTCCCTGCCGCACCCGCGACCCCACGACGGCCAGAACGCCTATGTGCGGCGTTTTTCCGGCCAGGCATATATTTGCCCGTGGAGGCGGCGTCTGCGTTCCTGGGCGGCTTTCAGCGCCTTCCAGGGCGTCTCGCAGACCACCGGCCCCCCGGTGGACGATCCGCACATCAGGGAGAGCCTCTGGCACGTGCCGTTCCCCTGGTTCGTGCCCTTCGTCCGCGAGGAGCGCCATCTCGAACTCGGCGGCGACGCGGTCTCCTCCCCGCCGCGCTCGCTGACCTACGCGACGACGATGGCGCGGGCACGGGAGCGGCTGGCCCGCGCGACGATCGCCGGCCGGCGGGCCGGGACGGACGTCTCGCCCTTCGGCGACGCGCAGGCGCTCCAGGAGGAGCTCTCCGCCTTCCATCCCCGCTCCCTGGTGGAGCTCGACTACGGGGGCCTCGTCCATCTCATGGACGACGCCGCGCTGGCGGCCGACGACTCGGTGGGCGAGTGCGCGGTGGCGCTGCTGGCGCTGGAGCGTGACGAACTGGAGCTGGCGGTGGCGATGCAGTTGCGGCTCAGGGCGCGTTGGCGGGCGATCCGGGCACTCCAGAGCGCCAACTGACATTTGGCAAAGAGCCCGCAAAACCGCCTGCTCAGCGACTTGTGTGACGGTTTACCTACAGATGGTTGGGACAAACTCCCGCAGAAAGTTCTCGATTCTCTCCGCCATGACACCATACGTGTCGCTAGAATCACGCAGCGTAACCCAGTCATCACGAACACGCAGATTTGAGCCAGGGACTTGCTTACTGCGCTGAGTGATGGCAAGGTTACACCTTGTGATGTCATAGCGGCTCGTTCCGGGCCATAAGAGACATCGGTGAACCGCGCGAAAAAGAAGATCGCAGGATCGGCTGTCAGACGGTCCACGGAGGAGAGGCCGCAAAGATGTCAGCACGTACACCCGAGGCAGAGCCCTTGCTGACCCCGGCAGAGGTGGCGACGATGTTCCGCGTCGACCCCAAGACCGTCACGCGATGGGCGAAGGCCGGGAAGCTCACGTCCATCCGCACGCTGGGCGGGCACCGGCGCTACCGCGAGGCCGAGGTTCGCGCGCTGCTGGCGGGCATCCCGCAGCAGCGTTCGGAGTAGGCACCAGGCCTGCAGCGAACACCGACCGCAACCACACTGGGGGCCAAGAGCCGCCGAGTCGCCTATCGGGGGCCTCGGCGGCTCTGTCCTTGTCCCCCGAGAACGCTTCGTCCCCGAAGCGCCATGGTTCAGGACGCCCCGAGCGCCTCGGCCCGGACGCCTTCGGCCTCCCGCTCCAGCCGGTCGAGGGCCGCCTGCAACTCGGGGTCGCGCCGCGCGGCGTGGCGCACCAGCACGAGGTGCTGCTCGACCAGCAGCGTCTGCAGCTCGCGGCGCGGCAGGTCGCGGTGCTGGAGCCAGTCGAGCGCCGCCGTCTCCACCATGGACATCCAGGCACGGAGCGTGACGCGCAGGACCGGACCCGGCGCCACGATGCCGAACTCCCGCAGGATCCGGTCGAGCAGCAGCGTCCGCGTCCCCTCCACGACCTCGCTCACCTCGCCCGACGCCGAGGCCGGGCCGCCGCGCAGCAGCGCCAGATATCCCGCGGCGTGCCTTTCGACGAAGTCGAAGTACCGTTCCAGCGCCAGTTCCAGGCGCTCCAGCGGATTCACCCCGCCCGGGTCCGACAGGAGTTCGGCGAGCCGGCCCGCCGCGCTGCCCAGCGCCGCCAGATACAGTTCCTGCTTGCCGCCGAAGTAGTGGTAGACCAGCGCTCTTGACGCGCCCGCCGTCGCGGCGACGTCGTCTATGGAGATCTCCTCCGGGGGCCGCCGGCTGAACAGTTCGAGAGCGGCCTCGATCAACTCATCGCGTCGCTCGTCGACGCTGAGTCTCCTTCTGCCGCGTCTGCCCGGGGTGCCGGTCGACGCACGATCATCCATTCGCGAAGCGTATCCGAGGGAGTGGGTCAGCGGCCGCCTCCGGCCAGGAGACAGCTTCCTTTCATTTCGGGCATTCTATCATGCCCCCTTAATGCCGACCGTTACTCGCCGTTACGGAGCAGTTTGGCGTTCTCGGGGGGCATCATGGCATCTTCTTCCTTAGAGGTAACCAAGATATTGCGGCAGGCCTGCTTTTCCCCCCGACAGGAGAGCCATGTCAGCTGACGAAAGCGCCACGAGTCCCGATCCGGGGCTGCCCAGACCTCCCGCCAGCAAACCCACGATCCGCAACGTCGCGGAACGTGCCGGTGTATCCAAATCCTTGGTCTCTCTGGTCATGCGGGGCTCACCGCATGTGAGCGAACGCCGCCGCCAGGCGGTGCTGAAAGCCGCCAGAGAGCTCGGCTACCGGCCCAACGCCGTGGCCCGCAGCCTTGTGGAAGGCCGCACACGGCTCATCGGCGCGCTCGTCGCCGACCTGCACAACCCCTTCTTCGCCGAGTTCCTCGACGGGCTCCAGGAGAGCCTGCACGGCGAGGGACTGCGGATGCTCGTCGGCTCCGGCCGCTGGGACCCGCTCTTCGAGGCCGAGGCCGTCGAGGCCTTCCTGGAGATGCGGGTCGACGGCCTGGTGCTGCTGAGCGTGGTCCCCGACTCCCTGAAGGAGGCGGCAGCCAGCGTGCCCGTCGTCGTGGTCGGCGAACGGGACGTCGAAGGCGTCGACATCGTGGTCGACGACGACGAACTGGGTGCCAGCCTCGCGGTGGACCATCTGGTGGCGCACGGGCACCGGCGGATCGCCCACATCGAGGGCGCCCCGTCTGCGACCGCGCGCTACCGGCGGGCCGGCTACGAGGCGGCGATGGCCCGGCACGGGCTCGCCGACCAGATCGTGGTCGAGCCCGGCGACTTCACCGAGGACGGCGGCTACCGCGCCACCCGGGCGCTGCTGGCCCGCGCCGACCGGCCGACCGCCATCTTCGCGCCCAACGACCTGGTCGCCACCGGCGCGCTGTCGGCGGTCGACGAACTGGGACTGCGGGTGCCGCAGGACGTGTCGATCATCGGCTACGACAACACCCATCTGGCGGCGATCCGGCATATCTCGCTGACCAGCGTCGATCAGCCGCGCCGTGACATGGGACGGGTCGCCGCCTCGCTCCTGTGCTCGCGGATCGAGGACCCCACCCGCGAGGTGCGCCAGGAGTTGGTGCTGCCGCATCTGGTGGTGCGCGCCACGACCGGACCAGTGGGAGGCTGAGCGACACCCATCGCCTGGAGATCTTTTCACGAGGGAGGTAAGGGGCGGCCCAAGTCTGCTCCGAAGCACTGGTCCGGCGCGCCCTCACCGTTCTTGGATGGTCCAGTCCGGCGGAAGGCCATCGAGGGGGGAAGATCGTGCGTGATCCGGAACTGGTGTCGTGCGCCCAGCGCGCGGCCGGCGAGCTGGAGCGGGCCTGGCAGCGCTGGCGGCAGGCCCGCGGCCTGGGCGACCAGCCCACCGCCGCCGAGTCGGTGGCCAGCTACGTGGCGCACTCCCTCGACCACCCCTGGGGCAGGCCCCGGGTGGTGCTCGGGCTCGACGCCGAGGAGGCGCGGGCGCTGGCGGCCTTGCTGTGCCGTGAGGACGCGGTGTTCTGACCCGTACCGGGCGGGAGGGCGGACCTGAGACCGGTTTCCCCCTCCCGCCTGGCTTTCGCCATAGACTGTGCCGGTTGGTAACAGACCGATCACAGGAGATGATCTTGGCGAACGGACAGCGGGCGCTGGCCCTGGCCTTGGGCTCGGTCGCCGTGGCCAGTATCGGCCTGGTCTCCTGCGGCGGCTCCCCGACGCCGGTCGCCAAGCCGCCGACCGCCGGCCAGACCGGCACCGACCAGCGCACCGAGGGCTCGGGCGGCACCGAGGTCAGCCAGGCGCAGAGGCCCTCGCTCAAGGGCAAGACGATCGTGATCGACCCCGGCCACAACGGCGGCCCGCTCAAGGGCGGGCAGGTCTTCGTCGGCAACGGCTACAAGGCGTGCGACACCTCGGGCACCTCCACCAACGCGGGGTACACCGAGCACGCCTTCACCTGGGACACCTCCAGACGGCTCCAGAGGGTACTCCAGGCACAGGGCGCCAAGGTCCTGCTCACCCGGCCGAACGACAAGGGCTCGGGCCCGTGCGTGGACGAGCGCGCCGCGATCGGCAACAAGAACAAGGCGGACGCGGTGATCTCCATCCACGCCGACGGCGCCGCCGCGAGCGGACGCGGCTTCCACGTCATCAAGCCCAAACTCGTCAAGGGCTACAACGACGGCATCATCGCCCCGTCCAGCAGGCTCGGCGACGACGTCCGCGACGCCTACAAGGCCGGGACCGGCATGCCCTACGCCACCTACCTCGGCACCAAGGGCATCACCGTCCGCGACGACCTGGGCGGTCTCAACCTCTCCAAGGTCCCCAAGATCTTCATTGAGACCGGCAACATGCGCAACAAGACGGACGCCGCCAAGCTGAGCGACCCGCAGTTCCGTCAGCGCATCGCCGTCTCCCTCGCCGCCGGCCTCACCCGCTTCCTCTCGGGCAAGTGACCGGCGGCGTGACGGCCGGCGGGTGACGGTGCCGGCCCGGACCGGCCGGGTCAGACCAGGACGGCGCGTCCGGTGCCGGTGACGATCTCGCCCAGGGTCCAGGCCGGCAGGTCGCGGGAGGCGCACAGCTCCAGGGCCGCGGCCGCAGCCTCGGGGGCGACGATCGCGACCATGCCGACGCCCAGGTTGAAGGTCTTGTCCAGATCGGCCTGCGCGACCTGGCCGTAGCGGGCGAGGATCTGGAAGATCGGCGGGACCGTCCAGGAGGAGCGCTGAAGGACCGCGTCGGCGTCCTGGGGCAGGGAGCGCGCCAGATTGGCGGCGAGGCCGCCGCCGGTGATGTGGGCGAAGGCACGGACGCCGCCCGCGTCCTTGAGGGCCAGGCAGTCCCTGGCGTACACGCGGGTGGGGGTGAGCAGTTCCTCGCCGACGGTGCGGCCGAGGTCCGCCGGTTGCTGCTCCAGCCGCAGGGAGGACTCCCGCAGGATGTGCCTGACCAGGGAGTAGCCGTTGGAGTGGATGCCCGAGGACGCCATCGCGATCACCACGTCGCCCGGCTTGACCCGCTCGGGGCCCAGCAGTTCGTCGGCTTCCACCACGCCGGTGGCGGCGCCGGCGACGTCGAACTCGTCGGGCTCCAGCAGGCCGGGGTGCTCGGCGGTCTCCCCGCCGACCAGTGCCGTCCCCGCCAGCACGCAGGCGTCGGCGATACCGCCCACGATCTCGGCGATCCGCTCGGGGACGACCTTGCCGCAGGCGATGTAGTCGGTCATGAACAGCGGTTCGGCGCCGCAGACGGCGAGGTCGTCGACGACCATGCCGACCAGGTCGTGCCCGATCGTGCCGTAGATCCCCAGCCGCCGCGCCAGGTCGACCTTGGTGCCGACCCCGTCGGTGGAGGTCGCCAGCAGCGGCCGCCGGTACTTCAGCAGCGCCGAGACGTCGAAGAGCCCGGCGAAGCCGCTGGCGTCGTCCACGCACTCGGGGCGGCGGGAGCGGGCGACCCGCGACTTCATCAGCTCGACGGCGCGCTCGCCCGCGGCGATGTCGACTCCGGCGGCCTCGTACGTGCTCACTCAGGGATTCCTTAACGGCCTTAGCGGGTGGTCGTTGGTTCGAGGACGTGCTTGCCGCGTGCCGACTCCTCGACCGGGATCGGGTAGACCCCGTCGAAGCAGGCGCGGCACAGCCGTTCCTTGGGCTGGTCGGTCGCGGAGATCAGCCCTTCCAGCGAGATGTAGCCCAGGGAGTCGGCGCCCAGCGACTGGCGGATCTCCTCGACGTTGAGGTTCCCGGCGATCAGCTCGGCCCGGGTGGCGAAGTCGATGCCGTAGAAGCACGGCCAGCGCACCGGCGGACTGGAGATGCGCACGTGCACCTCCTTGGCCCCCGCCTCGCGCAGCATCCGCACGATCGCCCGCTGGGTGTTGCCGCGCACGATCGAGTCGTCGACGACGACGAGGCGCTTGCCGGCGACGGCCTCGCGCAGCGGGTTGAGCTTGAGCCGGATGCCCAGCTGGCGCAGGGTCTGGGACGGCTGGATGAACGTCCTGCCGACATAGGAGTTCTTGACGAAGCCCTGCCCGTAGGGGATTCCCGACGCCTCGGCGTAGCCGATCGCGGCGGGGGTTCCCGACTCGGGGGTGGGGATCACCATGTCGGCCTCGACCGGGTGCTCCTTGGCCAGGAGGCGCCCCACCTCGACCCGGGTGGCCTGCACGGACCTGCCCGCGATCGTGGTGTCGGGGCGGGCGATGTAGACGTACTCGAAGACGCAGCCCTTGGGGCGCGGCTCGGCGAAGCGCTCCGAGCGCACCCCGTCGGCGTCGATGGCGATGATCTCGCCTGGCTCGACCTCGCGGACGAACTGGGCGCCGACGATGTCCAGGCCCGCCGTCTCCGAGGCCACCGCCCAGCCGCGCTCCAGCCGGCCCAGGACCAGCGGCCGGATGCCCTCGGGGTCGCGGGCCGCGTACAGGGTGCGCTCGTCCATGAAGACCAGTGAGAAGGCGCCGCGGGTCACCGGGAGGATCTCGTGCGCCGCCTTGAGCGGGCCGCCCTCGCGGGTGGCCAGCAGCGCGGTGAGGACCTCGGTGTCGGTGGTGGCGGTGAGCTGCCCCGGCTCCAGCCTGGCGGCGAGCTCGGGGGTGTTGATCAGGTTGCCGTTGTGGGTGAGCGCCAGCGATCCGCGGTCGGTGGAGCGGAACGTCGGCTGGGCGTTCTCCCAGGTGGGCGAGCCGGTGGTGGAGTAGCGGCAGTGCCCGATGGCCATATGGCCGCGCAGGGTGCTGAGCACCGACTCGTCGAAGACCTGGGAGACCAGGCCCATGTCCTTGAAGACGACGATGCGGGCGCCGTCGCTCACCGCGATCCCGGCCGACTCCTGGCCCCGGTGCTGGAGGGCGTAGAGGCCGAAGTAGGCGAGCTTGCTGACCTCCGCGATGGCCGCGGAGTCCGGGGGTACCCAGACCCCGAAGACACCGCAGGCGTCCTGCGGACCTTTGTCGTGGGGATCGAGCTCATGGCTCAGACGTCCATCGGCGTAGCGCGACACGGAGTCCAGTTTAGGGTCAGGGACCAGGTGCTTTTTAAGCGACCCTTGCCAGTGAAGACGGCGTGACCGGCGTGGTGAGGGGAAATCTGGGGTCATGGCGTCGCCCCGTTACCCCAGCAGACTCGTGGTTTCCCAGGAGCCCCGCGGGCCGGGCGTGTCCGCCCTGAGCCTGGGGATCGTTGGATTCCTCACTTTCTGGATGTGCGGTCTTGGCATGCTGCTGGCCGTCGCCGGCATCGCCACCGGCGTGTACGCGGTGCACCGCAACCAGGGCCGGAACCTGGGCTACGCGGGCATCGCGGTCTCCGTCCTCACCCTGGTGGTGGCGGTGGGCACCCTGGTGTGGTTCGGCCGCCAGGCCGTGCAGTGCGCCGGCCAGTACAGCAGCAGGCTGGAGCGCTCGCACTGCCTGGACGACAGGTTCCCGCTGCTCAAGGCCGATCTGGACTGACCAGCGCGGCGACCGCCTCGCCGGTGAGGGCGGCGGAGTAGACCCGCAGGTCGGCGATCTCCCCGACGAATCCCAGGCCGCTGGGGTCGGCGCCCAGGAAGATCTGCCCGGACGGCGGGACCACCGGGCGGTCCAGCCGCATGGCGCAGTCGAGTTCGCCGTCGAGGTAGACGTAGATCTCCTCGGGGTCGACGACCACCGCGACGTGGACCCAGCGGTCGGAGGGGAGCCGCGAGCCGGTGTCGGCGTACGCGGCGCCGCCCTTGACGGTGAAGACCTGGAAGCGCAGGCGCTGCTCGTCGGGGTAGAGCCAGCAGCCCATGCCCCTGGCGTCCTTGGGCCCCACCGCCTTGTAGAACGCGCCGCGCCAGGTGCCGGTGGGCGGTTCGCCGAGGCGCAGCAGGAAGGCGACGCCGAATCCGAAGAGCTGGTCGAGTTCGAGTTGGGGCGCGGCGGGGATGACGGCGCGGTCGCCGCCGTGGAAGGCCAGCGCGCGGCCCCTTCTGGCGGGGACCAGGCCCACCGCCGGGTCGAGGACGGCGGGCAGGTGGGCGCCCGTCACGTCCAGGGCCAGGCGGTCCACCCGGTCCGTTCGCTGGATGGTGTCTTCTTCGAACGTCCAGTGCGCGGCGAGCATGTCTGCACCGTCCACTCGTCGGCGGATTCTGGCAAGACCCAATTACCCGGCGACGCGAAAGAGAATCTCAAGGGGTGATCAAAGGGAGGAGATCCCTCAGGTCGGACCTGTTCCCCGTCGCGCGGATCCTACCGTCGGCGACCGTATCCGACCAGGCCAGCCGCCCCGTCGCCAGTTCGACGAACGTGCGGGCGTCGGTCTCCACGACGTTCGGCGGGGTGCCCCTGGTGTGGTGGACGCCCTCGACGCACTGGACCGCCGCGTAGGGAGGAATTCTTACCTCTACTGATTTTCCGGGTGCCTTCTGGGTGAGAAGTCCGAGAAGATGCTTGACGGCGGCCTTCTCCACCGCGCGTTCCGGCCGTTCCCCCGCGGCGTACGCCGACAGCGTCCGGGACACCGCCTCCATGCTGGGATTCACCTGGACGACGTTACATGCGGACGCGCGGACCGGTAGAAATATGCCGGTTGAGTGCGATCTTTCGAGGTGACCATGTCCGACGTCCAGCCGCTGCAGCCCGGCGACCCCGGCCGGCTCGGCGACCATCAACTGGAAGGGCGGCTCGGCGAGGGGCGCCGGGGAGTGGTGTTCCGCGGCCTCCACGAGGGCGCCCCCGTCGCGGTGAAACTGCTGCACACGCGGCTCACCGGCGACCCCGAGGCCAGGGCTGAGTTCCTGCGCGAGGCGATGGCAGCGCAGCGGGTCAGCGGCAGCCGCACCGCCCGCCCCATCAGCGCCGACGTGGCCGGCGACTGGCCCTTCCTGGTGACCGACCTGGTGGTCGGCCCATCCCTCCAGCAGATGCTGGTGCAGAGCGGGCGCGGCGACCGCACCACCGTGGAGCGCCTTGCCATCGGCATCGTGCTCGCCCTCGCCCAGTTGCACAAGGCGGGTGTGACCCACCTCGACCTCAAGCCCACCAACGTCCTCATCGCGCACGACGGGCCCGTCCTGACCGACGTCGGCGTGGCACGCTCCCTGGCCGCGGGCGGGCTGCCGCCCGAACCCGGCATCCCCTCCTTCCAGGCCCCCGAGCAGTTGAACGGCGGCGCCCCTGGACCCGGCAGCGACCTGTGGGCCTGGGCCGCGATCGTCGCCAACGCCGCCTCCGGCAAGCCGCCGTTCGGTGAGGACACCGCCGAGGCCGTCACCGGCCGGATCCTGCAGGGCGAACCCGAACTGCACCGGCTGCCCGACTCCGTCCGCGACATGGTCATCATGGCGCTGAACAAGGACCCGTTCCGGCGCCCCACCGCCGAGATGGTCCTGCAGACCCTGCTGCGCCGCGGGCTGCCGCTGCCCGCCTCGCAGCAGACCGAGGCGCAGAACCTGCTGATGGCGCCGCTGCCCCCCGACCCGTGGTCATCGGAGACCGCCGCCGTCCCCGCCCTGGAGACCGCCGCCCTGACCCAGGGCTCCGGCGACGCCGCGCCGCCCGCCGCCCCGTTCTCCGGCCCCTACCTGCCGCCCGCCCCCGACCGCGAGCAGTGGCCCGACCCCGAGCCCCTGCCCAACATGACGTCCGTGTGGAACGGCCCGCCGTCCGTCGACGTCCGCACGCCCGCCGCGGCCCGCCAGGACCAGCGCATGGTCAAGCTGCTCGGCGGGCTGGTCCTCGCGGTGGTCGCCGCCATCATCGCGGTCACCGTGCTGTGGGGCGGCTCCGGCGACGACGAGCCCACCGCCGCGCAGACCAGCCAGGCGCCCCCCGCCGGAAGCGAGGAGGCCTTCAGCGGCACCTGGCGCGGGACCGCCACCAACCAGGTGGGCGTGCAGTTCAGCATCGAGGTGACCTTCGCCGACGCCCAGAAGGCGACCGCCAAGATCGGCGTGGGCCGCTGCACCGGCAGGCTCGCCCGGACCGGCGGCTCGGGCCAGACGATCCAGATGTCCTTCACCCGCACCGGAGGGCAGTGCACGCCCGGCGACGTCACGGTCACCGACCCCGGCGACGGCAGCCTCCGCTACTCCTGGGTCATGCCCGGCACCAACCGGCACTACGAGGCGACGCTCAAGCGCGCCTGAAGCGGGGGCGCGGAGCCGGTTCTTCCGGCAGACTGATCCGCGCCCCTTCGGTGACCTCCCAAGATGACAAAGAACACCTTGCTGCTTTTAGGGCTACTCTTTGCGAGATCGCCCTCTGGGCCAGGAGTGGACGAGAGGAGACCCCCGTGACATCAGTGCGGCGTCGCGCCGGAGCTGCACTGGCCGCCCTCATCGGCGCGCTGGTGCTCGCCGTCCCCTCCTCCGGTGCCGTCGTCCCCCTGCCCAACGACAGCACCAAGCTCCGCCAGCTCACCCGCCAGCTCAACTCCCTCGACAAGGAGCTCGGCGGCGAACTGGAGGAGCTGAAGGACATCCGGCGGGAGGCGCAGCAGGCGCTGCAGCGCAAGAAGGACCTGGCCGAGGACCTCGACCGCTCCCGCAACGTCGTCTCGCGCCTGGCCTCCAGCCAGTACATGTCCAACGGCATCGACCCGACCCTGTCCGTCATGCAGAAGGGCGATCCGCAGTCCCTGCTGTCGGGCATGTCCCTCATCAGCCATCTGTCCAGCAACGAGGCCAACCGCACCAACCAGATCCAGCAGACGATCGACCTCCAGAGCCAGGCGGCCAAGGAGGCCAAGCAGAAGCTCACCAAGCTGGAGACGAAGATCAAGCAGCTCCAGCTCAAGAAGGACAGCATCAAGAAGCAGATCGAGCGGTTCGCCCCCACGCCCATCATCGGCAACACCGGGCTGACCTCCCGCATGGTCACCCTGCGCGACGCGATCCTCGAGCAGTTCCGGCCCTTCCCCGTCATCGGCTGCCTGCGCTCCGGCGACCCCCTCGACCACGGCTCGGGCCGCGCCTGCGACTTCATGGAGAGCACCGCGGGCCAGATGCCCACCGCCGAGCGCGTCCAGCACGGCGACGAGGTGGCCGCCTGGACCATCAAGAACGCCAGCAAGTACGGCGTCAAGTACATCATCTGGAAGCAGCGCATCTACGACATGCGCAGCCCCGGCTGGTCGGCCATGTCCGACCGCGGCGGCATCACCCAGAACCACTACGACCACGTGCACATCTCGGTGTTCTAGCGGGACGGCATGGACATCACCGTCAGGTACGAGCCCACCTTGGACTCCGACAGCGGGCAGCAGGCCGAGATCGACGGCTTCCTCGCCGCCCGGAGACCGGACGACGTCGGAAACTGAGAACGGCCCGGGGGGATCCCCCGGGCCGTCGCGTTCAGGCCGTCAGGCCATGATGTTCGGGATGGTGCGGGTGTGCGCCTCACGCAGCTCGTGCAGGGGGATCGTGAAGACCCCGTCCAGGGTGAGGGAGTCGCCGCCGACCACGCCGATGGTGGTGAAGGGGACGCCCGCCTGGGTGCAGATGTCCACGAAGCGCGCCTCGGCCTCGGGGCGGACCGCCACGACGGCGCGGGCCACGGACTCGGAGAACAGCTCCACGAACGGGTCGCCCTGGAGCGCCACACGGACACCGAGACCGCCGCGGAGCGACGCCTCCACCAGGGCCTGGGAGAGGCCGCCGTCGGACAGGTCGTGGGCGCCCGACAGGAGGGTCTCCTGGGCCGCGGTGATGAGGACCGAGCCGAGCGCCGCCTCCGCGCGCAGGTCCACCTGCGGGGGGAGGCCGCCGAGGTGGCCGTACATGACGTGCGCCCACTCCGAGCCGCCGAACTCCTCGCGGGTGGTGCCCAGCAGGACGACCTTGTGGCCCTCGGCGGCGAACGCCATCGCGGTGCGGCGGCGGACGTCGGCGTGGACGCCGAGGACGCCGATCACCGGTGTCGGGTTGATCGGGGTGCTGCCCGTCTGGTTGTAGAAGCTGACGTTGCCGCCGGTCACCGGGATGCCGAGGGCCTGGCAGGCGTCGGCGAGCCCGGCGGTCGCCTGGGCGAACTGCCACATGACGCCCGGATCCTCGGGGGAGCCGAAGTTCAGGCAGTTGGTGACGGCCAGCGGCTGGGCGCCGGTCGCCGCGACGTTGCGGTACGCCTCCGACAGGGCGAGCTGGGCGCCCGCGTACGGGTCGAGGCGGGTGTAGCGCCCGTTGCCGTCCAGGGCCAGCGCGACGCCGAGCCCCGACTCGTCGTCCAGCCGGACGACACCGGCGTTCTCCGGCTGCGCCAGCACGGTGTTGCCCAGGACGTACCGGTCGTACTGGGACGTCACCCATTCCTTGGACGCCAGGTTCGGGGAACCCGCCAGCCACAGCACCGTCTTGCGCAGCTCGTCGCGGGTCGACGGGCGGGGCAGCCGCCCCGGTGAGTCGGCCTGGAGCTGGCCCTGGTCGGCGGGCACCGAGACGGGGCGCTCGTAGACGGGCCCGTCGTGGGCGGCGGTGCGCGGCGGGAGGTCGACGATCGTCTCGCCGTGCCAGGTCATCACCAGGCGGCCGGTGTCGGTGACCTCGCCGATGACCGTGGCCGGCACCTCGTAGCGGGCGCAGACGGCCATGAACTCGTCGGTGTTCTCCGGGGTGACGACCGCCATCATGCGTTCCTGCGACTCGCTCATGAGGATCTCCTCAGGCCGCAGGTTGGGGTCGCGCAGCGGGACACGGTCCAGCTCGACGCGCATGCCGCCGGAGCCCCCGGCGGCGAGCTCGGTCGTGGCGCAGGACACACCGGCCGCGCCGAGGTCCTGGATGCCGACGACGAGGCCGCGCTGGAACAGCTCAAGGGAGCACTCGATGAGCAGCTTCTCCATGAACGGGTCGCCGACCTGGACCGACGGGCGCTTGGCCTGCGACTCCTCGTCGAACGTCGCCGACGCCAGCACCGAGGCGCCGCCGATGCCGTCGGGGCCGGTGTAGGCCCCGTACAGGATGACCTTGTTGCCGGTCCCGGACGCCGAGGCGCGGTGGATGTCCTCGTGCCGCATCACACCGATGCACAGCGCGTTGACCAGCGGGTTGTCCTGGTAGCAGGGGTCGAAGACCGTCTCGCCGCCGATGTTGGGCAGGCCCAGGGAGTTGCCGTAGCCGCCGATGCCGCTGACCACGCCCGGCAGGACACGCCGGGTGTCGGGGGCGTCGGCCGCGCCGAACCGCAGCGAGTCCATGACCGCCACCGGCCGGGCGCCCATGGAGATGATGTCGCGGACGATGCCGCCGACACCGGTGGCCGCGCCCTGGTAGGGCTCCACGAACCACGGGTGGTTGTGGGACTCGACCTTGAAGGTCACCGCCCAGCCCTGCCCGACGTCCACGACGCCGGCGTTCTCCCCCATGCCGACCAGCAGCGCCTCGGTCTTGGGCGCCTTCTCGCCGAACTGGCGCAGGTAGATCTTGGAGCTCTTGTAGGAGCAGTGCTCGGACCACATGACCGAGTAGATGGCCAGCTCCGAGGCGGTGGGCCGACGGCCGAGGATGTCGCGTACCTTCTGGTACTCCTCGTCGTTCATGCCCAGCTCCTTGTACGGCTGGGGCTGGTCGGGTGACTGCTGGGCGAAGGTGACGTTGTCGGTGCCGCTCATGCGTTGATCAGGCCCTTGACGATCGAGGTGAAGAAGCCGAGCCCGTCGGTGGTCGGGCCGGTGAGGGACTCCACGGCGTGCTCCGGATGCGGCATCAGGCCCACGACGTTGCCCGCCTCGTTGGCGACACCGGCGATGTCGCCCAGCGAGCCGTTGGGGTTGACGTCCATGTACCGGGCGACCACCCGTCCCGAGGACTCCAGCTCGGCGATGGTCTCGGCCGAGGCGGTGTACCGGCCGTCCATGTTCTTCAGCGGGACGACGATCTCCTGGCCCGCGGCGTACTGCGACGTCCAGGCCGTCTCGGCGTTCTCGATCCGCAGCCGCTGGTCGCGGCAGACGAAGTGGCCCTCGGCGTTGGGCATGAGCGCGCCGGGCAGCAGATGGGCCTCGGCCAGGACCTGGAATCCGTTGCAGATGCCCAGGACCGGCAGACCCGCCTTGGCGGCGGGGATCAGCTCCTCCATGAGCGGGGCGAACCGGGCGATGGCACCGGCCCGCAGGTAGTCCCCGTAGGAGAAGCCCCCGGGGAGCACTACTGCGTCGACCCCTTGCAGGGAGGTGTCCGCGTGCCACAGGGCAACGGGTTCACCGCCCGCGATGCGCACCGCCCGGGCGGCGTCGCGATCGTCAAGGGAACCAGGAAAAGTGATGACGCCCACGCGGGCCATCGGCACTCCATTGCGATCCTCGGCGTCCCAGGTGTGGACTGCCGTCTGCCGCCTAACTTACCCGGCACCCAGTACCAGTTCGGATTCGAGGCGGCGCAGCAGCGCCTCGTCGTTCCAGGTCAGTCGTTTGCGCAGCTCGACGCTCACCCCCTCCGGCGTGGTGGTGAGGATGAAATCGTCGACGAGGGCGCCCATGATCTCCAGCCCGCGGCCGGACTCGGCGAGTTCCTCCACCGGCCGCACCGCCGGGGCGCGCAGCCCGGTGCCGTGGTCGGTGACGCGCAGCACACAGGTCTCGTCGTCGATGCATCCGACCACCTCGTATTGGAGGGTCGTCGAATGCCGGACGACATTGGTGCACGCCTCGGAGGCGGCCACCAGAATCTCATGGATGCAATCCCGGGAAACGCCGAGCCCCCGCAGGGCGTCTCCGAGCACCCGGCGGATCACCGGCACGCTCAGCTCCTCACGGGGCAACGCGAGCGAGAACTTCATATCCACCAGGCCCACCTCGGAATGTCGGACGGACCTAACAGTTCCCCGCGTTATCCGAGGTAATCACCGGCGGACGGAGAGATTGACCCGGGCATCGGTTGGAACGCGGCAACGGGGAGATGCTCCCCCGTGGTCTATTCGGCGTGCACCTCGAAGTCCTCGATCACCGGGTTGGCCAGCAGCGTCCCCGCCAGCTCCCGGATCCGCTCCACCGCCGACTCGTCGGCGGGTCCGTCCAGTTCGATCTCGAACCGCTTGCCCTGACGGACCGCCGCCACGCCCTCGAAGCCCATCTGCGGGAGCTTCCGGGCGATCGCCTGGCCCTGCACGTCCAGGATCTCCGGCTTCAGCATGACCTCGACGACCACACGCGCCACTGCTTTTCCCCCCTGCGCGGGCTTCGCCCACGGCTGATCACTGTTCTACTCTTGACGGCAATCCGAAAGCGTACGCCACGTGCGCCGCTCTCCCCCCAGGAGCCAGTCCTTGGAAGTCTCGGACCTCACCCCCGCCGAACGCCGGGTATGGGACGCCTTCCCCGCCGGGGAGCTGGTGGACCTCACCCCCCTGGACGCCACCCAGGCCGACCAGTGGGGACCGCACCGCCGGATCCGCGCCTCGGTGCTGGTGGCGCTGCTCACCGGCGCCCGCGCGCCCGAGCCGGGGCAGGTCGCCAAGCTGCAACTGCGCGGAGCCTATGTCACCGGGGCGCTGGACCTCGGCCACGCCCAGGTGGACGTCCCGCTGACGCTCACCGAGTGCGTGCTGGCCGAGCCGCCCCGGCTGTACTGGGCGCAGCTCCAGTCCGTCCATCTGATGCAGTGCCGGCTGCCCGGCCTCGTGGCCTCCGGCGCCCGCCTGGACGGCCACCTGTGGCTGGAGGGCAGCGTCATCACCGGCGGGCTGCTGCTGGACGGGGCGCACATCGGCGGCATCCTCAGCCTGTCGGGGGCGCAGCTGACCAACCCCTCGGAGGAGGCGCTGCTGGCCGACCGGCTCCAGGTGGACGCCAACATCTACTGCGACCGCGGCTTCCGCGCCGAGGGCGAGGTGCGGCTGCCCGGCGCCACGGTCGGCGGCCAGCTCATCTTCCGCGGCGCCGTCCTGCGCAACACCCGCGGCCCCGCCCTGTACGCCTCCCGGCTGGACGTGGCGGCGAACGTCTTCTGCGACGAGGGCTTCACCGCCGAGGGCGAGGTGCGGCTGCGCGGCGCCCGGGTCGGCGGCTACCTGTCGCTGGTGGGCGCCCGGCTGCGGCACACCGGGCGGGCGCTGAACGCCGACGACCTGGTGGTCGACATCGACGTCTACTGCTCCGACGGGTTCAGCTCCGTCGGGGAGGTGACGTTCGCCGGCGCCAAGATCGGCGGGCAGATCAGCTTCAAGGGCGCCCTGCTGTCCAACCCGCAGGGCACCGCGCTGAGCGTCCAGCGCCTCACCGCCGAGGAGCTGCTGCTGCGCCCCGCCGCCCCGGTGGAGGGCGTGGTCGACCTCTCGTACGCCAAGATCGCCCTGCTCCGCGACGACCCCGCCACCTGGGCGCCCTCGCTCCAGCTCGACGGCCTCGCCTACGAGACGCTGGAGCCGCCGCTGACGGCGCGGGAGCGGCTGGAGTGGATCCACCGCGACAAGGACGGCTACCAGCCGCAGCCGTACGAGCGGCTCTCGACGACCTACCGCACGATCGGCCTCGACGCCGACAGCCGCGCCATCCTGCTGGCCAAGCAGCGCGACCGGCGCGCCACCCAGACCTGGCCCCACCGGATCTTCGGCTATCTGCAGGACTCCCTGGTCGGCTACGGCTACCGGCCGTTCCGCGCCCTGGCCTGGCTGCTGGCGCTGCAGGTGGCGGGCACGGCGCTGTTCACCATCAAGCCGCCCGAGCAGCTCGACCCCGACCACGTGGTCAGCTTCAACGCGTTCTTCTACACCCTGGACCTGCTGCTGCCCATCGGCTCACTGAACCAGGAGATCGAGTTCTCGCCGCACGGGATCTACCAGGTGGCCGCCAACATCCTCGTCGCCGCCGGCCTGCTGCTGGGCTTGACGGTGGCGGCGGGAGCCACCCGGGCGCTGTCGCGCGAGTGACGCCCGCCGTTTCGTGACCGGCGAGCGGGCCGTCCCTCAGCCGAGGGCCAGCAGGCGGAAGGGGTCCTCCAGCAGGGCGCCCACCTCGCACAGGACCGCCGAGCCCAGCTCGCCGTCGACGACGCGGTGGTCGAACGACAGGCTGAGGGTCGCCACGCTGCGCGGCTTGATCTTGCCCCGGTGGATCCAGGGCAGTTCGCGGATCCTGCCCACGGCGAGGATCGCCACCTCCCCGGGGGTCAGGATCGGCGTGCCCGCGTCGACGCCGAACACCCCGACGTTGGTGATGGTGATGGTGCCTCCGGTGAGGTCGGCGGTGGAGCACTTGCCGGCCCTCGCCCTGCCGATGAGTTCCGCCAGCCCGGACGCCAGCTCCGGCAGGCTCAGGGTGTGCGCGTCCTTGAGGTTCGGCACCAGCAGCCCGCGCTCGGCGGCGACCGCCACGCCCAGGTTGACCCGGCGCCTCACCACGATCTCCTGCGCCTCCTCGTCCCAGGAGGAGTTGATCATGGGATGGCCGCGGACCGCCGTCAGCAGCGCCCGGCAGACCAGCAGCAGCGGGCTGATCTTGACCTCGGCGTACTCGGGGAGCGCCTTGAGCCGCTCCAGCGTCTTCACCGCGGGCGTGACGTCGACCTGGAGGAACTCGGTCACATGCGGGGCTGAGAAGGCCGAGGAGACCATCGCGGCCGCCATCGCCTTCCGCACCCCTTTGACCGGTACGCGCTCGTCGTCCGTCGTTGTCCGGGCCGCGGCGGGGGCGGTGACGGGCGCCTCGGCCACCGGAGCCGACGCCCGGACGTCCTCCCTGGTGACCGACCCCTCGGGGCCCGTGCCCACGACCGTCGACAGATCGACGCCGAGGTCCTTGGCGAGCTTGCGCACCGGCGGCTTGGCCAGCGTGCGCACCGGCGGAGGCGCCGCCGCGGGCCGGGTCGCCGGTTTGCGGGGACGGCGCCGGGTGCTGCCGGGTTTGACGCCGTAGCCGACCAGCACCGGGGTGCGCGGCGGCTCCTTGCCCGCGCCCGTGCCGAGACGGGTGGCCGCGTCCGTGCGCGGCATCTCCGCCGGCGCCGTGACCGGCGGCTCCGAAGGCGGCTGCGGCTCTGCCTCCCCCGCCTCCCGCACCCCGATGATCGGCGAGCCGACCGCCACCGTGTCGCCCTCGGCCGCCAGCAGCTCGGCGACCACCCCCGCGTACGGGCTGGGCAGCTCGACGATGGCCTTCGCCGTCTCGATCTCCACGACCGTCTGGTTGAGCTCCACGGGATCGCCCGGCGCGACGTGCCACTTGACGATCTCCGCCTCGGTCAGCCCCTCCCCCACATCGGGGAGCCTGAAGTGCCTCACCACTGGTACGTCCTCTCCACCGCGTCCAGGATCCGGTCGAGGTCCGGCAGGTAGTGGTCCTCCAGCCGGGAGGGGGGATAGGGGGTGGCGAAGCCGCCGACCCGCAGGACGGGCGCCTCCAGGTGGTTGAAGCAGTGCTCGGTGACGCGGGCCGCCAGCTCGCCGCCGAAGCCGCCGAACACCGGCGCCTCGTGCACCACCACGCAGCGGCCGGTGCGGCGCACCGACTCCAGGACCGTGGCGGTGTCCAGCGGGGAGATCGACCGCAGGTCGATCACCTCCAGGGAGCGGCCGTCCTCCTGTGCCGCCTGCGCCGCCTCCAGGCAGGTCTTGACCATCGGCCCGTAGGCCAGCAGCGTGGCGTCGGAGCCGGGGCGCGCCACCACGGCGCGGCCGAACGGGACCGCCCCCGCCGTCGTGTCGACCTGCGCCTTGTCCCAGTAGCGGCGCTTGGGCTCGAAGAAGACGACGGGGTCGGGGCAGGCGATCGCCTGCTGGATCATCCAGTAGGCGTCGGCCGGGTCGGCGCAGGCCACCACCCGCAGTCCGGCGGTGTGCGCGAAGTACGCCTCGGGCGACTCGCTGTGGTGCTCGACGGCGCCGATGCCGCCGCCGCACGGGATGCGCACCACGACCGGCAGCTCCACCGCGCCGCGCGAGCGCATGTGCATCTTGGCGAGCTGGGTGATGATCTGGTCGGCGGCGGGGAAGACGAACCCGTCGAACTGGATCTCGCAGACCGGCTTGTAGCCGCGCAGGGCGAGGCCGATCGCGGTGCCGACGATGCCCGACTCGGCGAGCGGGGTGTCGATCACCCGGTCCTCGCCGAACTCCTTCTGCAGTCCGTCCGTCACCCGGAAGACACCGCCCAGCCTGCCGACGTCCTCCCCCATGACCAGCACCTTGGGGTCGTCGGCCAGGGCCTGGCGCAGTCCCTCGTTGAGCGCCTTGGCCAGGGTCAGGGTCTGGCTGCGGGGCCGCGGCATGGCCTGGGTCATGTCGCTCACCGGAACCCCGCCAGGTAGGAGTCGTACGCCTCCCGCTCCTCCTCCAGGAGGGAGTGGGGCGCGGCGTACACCTGGTCGAACAGCTCCGAGGGCGGCGGGTCGGGCAGCGCCAGGCAGGCGTCGCGCAGTGCCCGCGCCTCCCGCTTCACCTGCTCGTCCACCTCCTCGAAGAACTCGGCGGAGGCCAGCCCGCCGCGTGACAGGTACGCCTTGAGCCGGGCGATCGGGTCCTTCAGCCGCCACTCCTCCAGTTCGTCGGAGTGGCGGTAGCGGGTCGGGTCGTCGGTGGTGGTGTGCGCGCCCATCCGGTAGGTGAACGCCTCGATGAGGGTGGGCCCGCGGCCCGTCCTGGCCAGGTCCAGGGCGCGGCGGGTGACGGCGAGGCAGGCGAGGACGTCGTTGCCGTCCACCCGCACGCCGGGGAAGCCGAAGCCCTGGGCGCGGCGGTACAGGGGGATGCGGGTCTGGCGCTCCAGCGGCTCGGAGATGGCCCACTGGTTGTTCTGGCAGAAGAAGACGATCGGCACGTTGGAGACCGCCGCCCAGACGAAGGACTCGTTCACGTCGCCCTGTGACGTGGCGCCGTCGCCGAAGTAGACGATCGCGGCGTCGCCGATGCCGGTGCCGTGGTGGCCGTCGCGCTGGATGCCCATGGCGTAGCCGGTGGCGTGCAGCGTCTGGGTGCCGATGACGATGGAGTAGAGGTGGAAGCCGTGCTCT
The DNA here is from genome assembly GCA_023425615.1 of Actinomycetes bacterium. GTDB lineage: Bacteria > Actinomycetota > Actinomycetes > Streptosporangiales > Streptosporangiaceae > Actinocorallia. Next base: position 1,039 of record JAFACJ010000967.1, on the reverse strand, counting down.
TTGGGGTCCCAGCCGCCGTTGTCGACACCGCGGAACAGCTTGAGGACGTTCAGGAGCGGCAGTCCGCGGCAGTAGGCGACGCCGTGCTCGCGGTAGGTGGGGAAGACCATGTCGCCGGCGCCCAGGGCCCTGCCGGAGCCGATCTGGGCCGCCTCCTGGCCCAGCAGCGAGGGCCACAGGCCCAGTTCGCCCTGGCGGGTGAGCGCCACCGCCTCCTGGTCCAGGGCCCGCACCACGACCATGTCGCGGTAGAGGTCGCGAAGCTGCCGGTCGGAGAGGGTCAGCGGGTAGTCGGGGTGTTCGAGTCGTTCGCCTTCGGGTGTGAGCAAGCGGATGAGCTCGGTGTCCTGCACGGTGTGCGCGTCAAGGGTCACGACCGCCTCCTTGTCTGCCTGAAGCGCGGGGTCGCCGCACCTTCCAGGTGGTCGGAGCCCCCTCGCCCCCGCCGGGTCACGGCGGGGATCGCGAGGGAGGATCTGCCCCCATCGTGGCACATACCACTCGGCCCCTACCATGTCCCACAGGAAGAACTACCCTTCCGCCCCCGGGTCAGACACAGATCTTCGAGAACGCCTCGGCGAGACGGGAATAACTCACTCGACCGTGTCGCGGCTGGTGCGGGTCGGCACCTCGCGGATGACCACGTCGTGCGCGCCCTCGGCCGGGCGCTCGATGTGCGGCACGACCTCGGTGTCGATCTGGCGCGCCGGCAGGTACTGCAGCACCAGGGTCACCACACCCATGATCATGAAGATGACGCCGATGGCGTTGATGTCCACCGGATCGTTGCCGGTGTTGATGGCGAACTTGAGGATGGCGCCCACCGTGAACAGGAAGATCGCCAGACTGAAGCGCATGACAGTTCCCTTCTCCTGACTCAAAGCTCCTGGTAAAGGTCTCCCCATCTCCGTCGCGTCGGACACGTGTCCGTTTCTGTGGGTGTGATCACCGGCCGCGACCGGACCCGGCCGGAGGGAGCGGTTTGCCGGGAGCCCGGCGCGGAGAACACGAAGGCCCCGGCACGGGATCCGTGCCGGGG
>JAFACJ010000939.1 GCA_023425615.1 Actinomycetes bacterium | reverse complement strand
GGCGAGATCCGTCCCCTCGGCGGTGAGCAGGTCGGCCTGGATCGCGATCCCCACCTCGCACGTGGACGGCCGTGCCGCTTCCATGGCGTCCGTCATGATCTTCCTCGTGTTCCGGACGGGAGCGCCGTCGGGTCCAGGCCGCCGCGTTCCGGCGCGTCGGAGCACGCAGACACCGCCGCGCCGTCGAACAGGAGCGGCTGGCGGATGGCGGGGAGGCCCGAGGGGCTGGCCCGCACCACCATGTCCCGGGCCCGCACCTGCGGGTCGTCCAGTACCTCGGAAGGGGTCAGGACCAGGCCGCAGCTCACCGCCTCGGCCGTCAACCTGGCGCAGACCTCCTCCGCCCGGCGGCTTGAGAGCGCCTCCGTGATCCGGTCGCGCAGTTCGCCGGAGCGCCGCTCGCGCTCGGCCACGCCGTAACCGCGCGCCCAGGAGAGGCCGAGTTCGTCGCACAGGGCCGTCCACTGGTCGTCCTCGCCCGCGACCGCGAGGACGACACCGCGGCCGTCGGCGCACGCGAAGACGCCGTACGCCGGTTCGCGGGGCGGGTATCCCGTCGTCGCCCCTCCGGTGAGCGGTTCGGCCATGCGGACCGCCTGCCAGGACAGGAGGCAGTCGAGCATGGACACGTCGACGTGGGCGCCGTCGCCGTCGCCGGCCCGCGCGACCAGGGCGCTCACCGCGCCGAGCGCCGCGAAGACACCGGAGACGAGGTCGGCGGTCGGCACGGCGCCCAGGGGGTCGAGCGTGCCGGCGAGGAGGCCGGCGCGTCCCTGGACGGCGAGGTCGTGGGCGCCGAGCCCGCGGTCGGGCCCGGTCTGCCCGTAGGAGGAGATCGACACGACCACCAGGCGCGGATGGGCGCGGCGGAGCCGCTCGGGGGCGAAGCCCAGCCTTTCCATGACGCCGGGCCGGAAGCCCTCGACGAGCACGTCGGCGTCCGCGAGCATCGCCTCCAGTTCCCTCCGCCCGTCGTCGGACTTGAGGTCGAGCGTCACCGAGCGCTTGTTGCGGTTGAGCGCGTGGAACAGCGCGGGCGACCGCCGCGTCGGCTCGCCGGACGGCCGCTCGACCATGGTGACCTCGGCCCCCAGATCGGCCAGCAGCATCGTGGCGTAGGGGCCCGGGTACTGCTCGGCGAGACTGACCACGACACATCCGGCCAGGGGCGCGCCGCGGCGTCCGGTGGCGCCGCTCATGTGACCGACCAGCGCGGCGGACGGCGCTCGGCGAAGGCACGTGGCCCCTCGGTGAAGTCGGGGTGCGACCAGTGCGAGCGGACGAGCCCCCAGGCGTACTCGACCGAGTGGCCGTAGGGCATCTCCGTCGATGCCCACACCGCCTGCTGCGACAGCGAGACGGCCTGGGGGGAGTTGGCCGCGATGTCGAGGGCGATCTGCGTCGCGGTGCCGAGCAGGTCCTCCCGCGAAGTGAGCTCGTCGACCATCCCGAGCTGGTAGGCCCGCTCCGCCGGAAGGCGGAAGTTGCGGCCCTGGAGCGTCATGCGCAGCGCGGTGCCGAGGGGAAGCCGGCGCGCCAGGCCCGTGTTCTCGATGCCGCCGACCATGCCCACGTTCACGTGCGTGTCGAGGAAGGCGGTGTGCTCCGCGGCCACCACGATGTCGGCGTCCACGACGAAGTGCAGCCCGCCGCCCGCGACCAGGCCGTTGACCGCGCAGATCACGGGCTTCCAGACCCGGTTCTGGCGGGAGGTGAAGACGATCTCGTCGGTGATGTTCCCCGAGCCCATGGACACCTTGCCGGTGGCCGCCACCGAGTCCACGTCGACGCCGGTGCAGAAGTGCCGGTCCCCGGCCCCGGTGACGATCACGCAGCGCACCGCGGTGTTGGTCCGCACCTCCTCCCAGACGGCGCGCAGTTGCGGGAACATCTCGACGGTGATGGCGTTGCCGCGCTCGGGCCGGTTGAGCGTGAGACGGGCGACGCCGTGGTCGTCGACGTCGAACAGCAGGTCGCCGGTCTCGGCGCCCGGGAGTTCGCCCAGGGGAACGGTCATGCCTGCTCCTTTCCGCGGGAGCGGGGTGCGGATGCTTCGGGGGGCTCGGCGTCGCCGCGCCAGCCGGCGCCCGGGGGGCGCGAGCTTTTGAGGCGGCTCACCGGGAGGTCGCGGCGTCCCTTCAGGACGTGGCGGTGCGAGGCGAGCGAGTGCGCGCGGGCCAGGGTGGAGGCCTGCTGGCGGTCGCCCGCGGCGATGGCGGCGACCATCATGCGGTGGGTCTGGAGCACCTTGCGCTGCTGTTCGGCGGCGGGGTACTTCTCGGCGGCGGCGACCACGTCGGCCCATTCCAGCTCCTGTGTCGACCAGAGCTGGCTGAGCGCGCCCGCGGTGAGGATGAGCGTCGTGTTACCGCAGCCGTCGACCAGCGCCTCGTGGAACTCCCGGCCGATCCGGGTGAACTCGTGCGCGTCGTTCAGCGCCTGCTCCTGGGCGTCCACGAGCTCGTTGAGCCGCACGACGAGATCCTCGTTCCGGTCGGGGAGGGTCGCCGCCACCCCGGCGCACAGCGGCTCGATCTCGCTGATCGCATCCGAAAGGTCGCCCAGGGTCACCTCGTTGAAGCGGAGCAGCATCCCGAGGCTGTAGGTCGTCGCGTGCTGTGAAGGCGAGTGCACGACGACGCCGCCGCGATTGCCGCGCCGCACCGAGATCAGCCCCTCGGACTCCAGGATGCGCAGCGCCTCCCGGTAGGACGGCCGGCTCACGTTGAACTCGCGGAGCATCTCCTCCTGCCGCGGCAGGAGGCTGCCCTCGGCGAGTTCCCCGTTGACGATCCGGTCGCGGATGGACTCGGCGACCAGCTCCGCCACCGCGGGCTGGCTGAATTGGCCCGGATGCGCCGGGCCCGACCGAGTTGCCTCCGGCATGTTGCCTCCGATCGTGGCTTCCCCTCAGACGTCATTTCTGTATAAAGATAACACAGTTGGGTCCTGGAAGGTGGAGATCATGGAAGACGGAAGCGGCGGGATGACCTTCGCCCACGCGCTCTGGCGCAATGTGCGGGAGCGGCCGGAGGCGATCGCGCTCGTGGCGGGGGAGGAGGAGCTCACCTACGCCGACGTGGGCTCCCGGGCCGCCGGGCTGATCGCCCGGATGGAGGCGGCGGGGGTGCGGCGCGGCGACCGGATCGGCCTGGTGGCGCCGAACCGGCTCGACGCCGTGCTGGTGATGGTCGCCGCCGCCCTGGCGGGGATCACCGTCGCGCCCGTGAACTGGCGGCTCCCGGTGCCCGCGGCGGCGGAGTTCCTCCGGGGGCTGGACCCGGCGGCGGTGTTCTGCGCGGGCGCCCACCGCGCGGTGGGCGAGGCCCTGACCGGCGCGATCGTGGTGGATCTCGACGAGGATCCCGGCTGGGACGGCGGCGGCGCGAGCGGCACGGGGGCCCTGGATCCGCACGCCGTCAGCGGCTCGGATCCCCTGGCGATCATGTCGACGAGCGGCTCCACGGGACCGCCCAAGGGCGTGGTGATCTCGCAGTCAGCGATGGTCGCCCGCGCCCTGGTGCTCCACGCCGAGCTGGGCATCGACGCCTCCGACGCCTTCATCGGGTGGGCTCCGCTGTTTCACATCTCCGCCAGCGACTACCTCTTCGCCAGCCTCATCCTCGGCGGCTCCTTCGTGGTCCACCGCGGCTTCGACGCGGAGGCCGTCGCGGCCGAGCTCCTGGCCCGCGACGTGGGCTGGCTGTTCCTGATCCCGGGGCTGATCCCGGAACTGCTCGCGGCGCTGGGCGAACGCCGCCCCCGGCGCGTCAAGTACGCGGGCGCCATGGCCGACCTCGTCGCGCCGGCCCAGCTCCGCGAGGTCCAGGAGCGCCTGAACGCGCCGTACCTGAACACCTTCGGCAGCACCGAGGCGGGCCTGGTGCCGGGCGTCGGCCCGGTGACCTGGGAAGACGGCGTGCCGATCCTGGAGAAGCGGGTGACGCTCTTCTGCCAGCACCGGATCATCGACGACCGGGGCGCGGACGCGGAGCCCGGCGCCTCGGGCGAGCTGTGGCTGCGCGGTCCGACGCTGTTCTCCGGCTACTGGGAGGGCGGACGGCTGTCTCGCGCCGCGTTCCGCGACGGCTGGTTCCCGACCGGTGATCTCGTGCGGGCGCCTCGTGCGGAGTCGCTGGAGTTCGTCGAGCGCCGCGGCCGGATGTTCAAGTGCGGCGGGGAGAACGTCTACCCCGCGACGGTCGAGCGCGCGCTCCTGGCCCATCCCGCGGTCGGCGAGGCGGCCGTCGTGCCGGTCCCGCATCCCAGGTTCCAGCAGGTCGCGGCCGCCTATGTCGCGCTCGACGCCGGGATCGAGCCCGTCGCGCTGCTGGCGGAGTGCTCCTCCGGTCTCGCCGCCTACGAGCGCCCCTTCGCGGTGCACGTCCTCGAGCGCGAGCAGTTCCCGCGGGGGGTGACCGGGAAGGTGGAGCACGCCCGGCTGGCGGCCGCGCACGACCGCTGCGGACCGCGTTGCTGGGGCAAGGATTGACTATCTGCTAAAAGATTGGTTTGATGCGTGTAACGGGCGTCACAATAGAGGAGTAAAGATGTCCCTAAACCTTCCCCCCACGATCCGGTTCGAGGTCGACGACCGGGTCGGGCGGCTGACCATCGACCGGCCGCAGGCCAAGAACGCGCTCAGCCGCGAGATGTACGCCGCCATCCGGGACATCGCCCGTTCCGTGCGCACCGACCCCGACGTCGACGTACTGGTGATCACCGGCTCCGGCGGGGCGTTCGCCGTCGGCGGTGACCTCAAGGAGATGCGGGCCGTGCTCACCGGCCCCGACCCGGCCGCCATCCTCGACTACGAGGACCACCTCCCCTTCGAGGCCGTGCGCCAGCTGCCCAAGCCCACGATCGCGGTCATCGACGGGCTCTGCATGGGCGGCGGGCTCACCCTCGCCCTGATGTGCGACCTGCGGGTGGCGACGGAGACCTCGACGTTCGCCATCCCCGAGGCGCGCGTCGGCATCGTCGACGGGCACCTGCCCCGGCTGCTGCGCGACCGGATCCCCCCGGCGGTGCTGCGGCTGTGGACCTACACCGGTGTGTCGTTCACCGCGCAGGACGCCTGGCGGTACGGGCTGCTCTCCACGCTCGCCGCCGACACCGAGGACCTGGAGCGGCGCCTCGGCACGCTCGTGGAGCAGCTGCGCGGCGCCTCGCTGCCGGCGATCGCGAAGCTCAAGTCGATCTTCAGCGAGGCGATGCCCCTGCCCTCGATGACCGACGCCTACGACACCCTCCTCAGCGAGGAGGTGCTGCTCCACCTCCAGGGCTTCGGAGCGGAACGCAAGACCGGCACGGCGGCCACCACCCAGGCGAACGAAGGGAACGAGCGGTGATGCGCGGACACGGCAGAAGAATCGCGGCCATCGCGGCGGGCACGACCCTGGCGCTGACCCTCTCGGCCTGCGGCGGGAGCGACGGCGGATCCGGCGCCGCGCCCTACAAGATCGGCATGTCCATGGACCTGTCCGGGGCCATCGCCTTCAACGGCAAGCCCGCCGCGGCGGGGCTGCGCGCCTACATCGCCGACCTGAACGGCCGCGGCGGCGTCAACGGGCGCAAGGTCGACCTGAAGGTGCTGGACGACGCCTCCGACGTCGCCAAGGGCCGGGTCAACGTGCAGCAGTTCATGTCCGAGCAGCGGCTGGCGATCTTCGGGTTCATCCTGTCGAACCTGAGCATCTCCGGACTGCCGCTGGCGGCGTCGAAGAAGATCCCGATCGTCGGCCTCGGCGGACCCGGCAGCCTGTTCGAGCCGGTCAACCCCTACTTCTTCTCCTACGAGCTGCGGGCCGAGCGCCTCCAGTCGGCGATCCTCAACTACATCGACACCCGGGCGAAGGAGGAGGGCGTCGCCAAGCCGCGCGTCGCGGTCTTCTCCGTCGACACGCCGTCCAACCGGGACATGGTGGAGCTCGCGGTCAAGGGCATCGCCTCCCGCGGCTGGACCCACGCCACCACGCAGTTCATGCCGGTCGCGCCCACCGACGTGACGGCGCAGGCCGCCGCGATCAAGGCGAGCAAGGCCGACTACGTGCTGCTGAGCCACAACGACGCGGGCTCGCTCGTGGCCGTGCGCGGGCTCAGGGCGCAGGGCGTCACCGTCCCGGTGATCAACCAGTGGGCGGGCTCGGCCGACGCGACGCTGAAGCAGCTCGGCGAGTCCTACATCGCGTTCCGCAGCTACGCCAGCCCCACCGAGAAGGGCATCCCCTCGGTGGAGGCGATGAAGAGCGCCGCCACCAAGGCCGGCGAGGGCACCAACATGACAAACCCGTACTTCACCCAGGGCTGGGTCGCCGGCTCCCTGGTGGAGAAGACGCTGAAGGCGTGCGGCGCCTCCTGCGCCAAGGGCGAGCAGTTCCGCGACGCCCTGGAGGGCCTGGGCACGATCGAGACCGACGGCCTGTCGGGACCGCTCACCGTGAGCGCGCAGAGCCACGAGATGGTGCACACCGTCCGCTTCTTCACCTGGGACAAGGGCGCCGACGCGGCCAAGCCGCTGACCGACTGGGTCAAGGCGTTCGAATGACCGGCGACGTGCGAGAGAGAACGGTGCGGTCGTGTTGAGCCTGCTCATGGGAGCCCTGGTGCTCTCGGCGATCTACGCGCTGGTCGGGTTCGCGTGGGTGCTGCTGCGGCGCACCAACGGCATCCTGAACCTGGCGACGGGAGCCCAGCTGGCGTTCGGCGCGTTCATCTTCAACCAGTACGCCACGAGCTGGGAGCTGCCTTGGCCCCTGGTCGTCCTCGGCACCCTCGCCACGGTCGTGGCGCTCGGCGGCGTCACCCACTGGCTGATCTTCCGGAAGCTCTCGGGCCAGCCGGAGTTCGCCCTGGTCGTCGCCACGCTCGGGCTCGCCAGCGCGCTCAAGGGCATCAGCTCGCTGACCTGGGGGACCGAGGCCAGGGTGATGCGCGAACCCGTCGAAAGCCGTGTCGTCGAGCTGCCCGGCGGGCTCTCCACCCCGCTCTACGGCCTCTTCGGCCTGGTGGCCGCGCTCGTGGTGTTCGCCGCGGCGCACGCGTTCTTCCGCTACTCGACCACCGGGGTCCGGATGCGCGCCGCCGCGGAGAACTCCGTGCTCTCCGCCCAGGGCGGCATCGCCGTGGACTGGATCTACGTCCTGGGCTGGGCGATGGCGCTGACCGCCGCGGCGATCGCCGGGATCATGTACGCCTACCAGACCGCGCTGAGCTTCAACGGCGTCGACGCCCTTGGCCTGCGCGGCATCGCCCCCGCCCTCATCGGCGGGCTCACCAGCGTCAAGGGCGTCATCCCCGGGGCGCTGATCATCGGGCTCGCCGAGACCTTCGGGGTGAAGCTGTTCGGCGGCTCGGCACAGGATGTCGCGGCATGGGCGGTGATCCTCGTGGTCCTGCTCATCCGGCCGCAGGGTCTGTTCGGAGAGAAGCAGGTGGAACGCGTATGACCACCATGGATCAGTCGGTGGAGCGGCCGGTGGAGACGGCAGCGGACCGGCGCGCGAACTCCCCGCTGCGGCGGTTCGGCGGCAGGGGGGCGGTGGCCGTGCTGGTGTGCGTGCTGCCGCTCGCCCTCCAGGACTACCAGCTGTCGCTGGTGAACTCGGCGCTGATCGCCGCGCTGGGCGCGCTGGCCCTCACCCTGGTGATGGGCTTCGCCGGGCTCGTGACGGCGGGCAACAGCGCGCTCCTGGCGCTCGGCGCGTACGGCGCGGCCGTGGGCGCCGTCGAGATGGGCCTGCCCTTCCCCGCGGTGCTGGTGGGATCGCTGCTGGTCGGCGGGATCGTGGGCCTGGTCTCCGGGCTGCCGGCCCTGCGCGTGAGCGGCGTCTATCTGGCGATCGCCACGCTCGCGCTCCACTTCATCGTGATCTTCGTCTTCAACGAGTACCAGACGCACGCCGTCGGCTCCGCGGGATTCGTGCTGCCGGTCGCCTCCCTGGGCGGCCTGCAGATCGACACGATCCCCAAGTGGTACGTGCTCCTCACCGCCGTGGTGCTGCTGGCCTGGTGGTTCGTGCAGAACCTGAAGAAGAGCAAGTACGGGCGCGCCTGGATGCTCATCCGCGACACCCCCCTGGCGGCGGCGAGCCAGGGCATCCCCCTTGCCACCTACAAGCTGGCCGCCTTCGTCATCGCCTCGGCGCTGGTCTCGATGTCCGGCACCCTGCTCGCCTACTTCCAGCAGACGGTCTACATCGAGAGCTTCACCCTGGAGCTCGCCATCCAGTACATCGCGATGGTGATCATCGGCGGGATGGGCTCGCCCGGCGGCGCGATCGCCGGCGCGGCCTTCGTCATGCTGCTGCCCACGGCCTTGTCCAGGGCGATCGGGCTGCTCCCGCCGGAGGCGTACGCGGTCGGGTTCCTCCAGCAGAACCTGGGCGACATCCAGCTGATCGTCTACGGAACCCTGGTGGTGGTCTTCCTGATCTGGCGTCCCGACGGCATCGCGGGCCTGGCGCGCGCGCTCACCACGGCGTCGCTGCCGGGCAGGCGCGGAAGGGGTGACCGATGAGCGAGCCGATCCTCCAGGTCCGCGACCTGACGGTCTCCTACGGCGGCGGCCGTGTCGCCGTCGACCATGTCGACCTCGACGTCGAGGACGGCGAGGTGTGCCTCGTGCTGGGGTCGAACGGGGCGGGCAAGACCTCGCTCCTGCGCGGCATCAGCGGGTTCGCCTCCAGCGAGCACGGCCGCGTCCGCGGCGGGCGGGTGCTGGTCGGCGGCGTCGACGTCACCGGGTGCGGACCGCGCGCGATGGTCGGGCACGGCGTCGTCCTCGTCCCCGAGGAGACCAAGGTCTTCCAGACGCTGACGGTGGAGGAGAACCTGCGCGCGGCGCCCATGACCGGCGACAGGGCCGCCCGCAAGGAGCTCATGGACGAGGTCTGCGCGCTGTTCCCCTTCATCGGCGAGCGGATGGACCTGCCCGCGGGCCAGCTCAGCGGCGGGGAGCGCCAGCTCCTCGGCATCGCCCGCGCCCTCCTGCTCAGGCCCCGCCTGCTCCTGGTGGACGAGGCGTCGCTCGGGCTCTCGCCGATCGCCGTCAAGACGGTGTTCGAGGCGCTCCACTCGCTGGTCGCGGCCAAGGGCATGACGCTGCTGGTCGTGGAGCAGAACGTGCGGGCGGCGCAGTCGATCGCCGACCGCGCCCACGTCATGGTCTCGGGGACCGTCGCGATCAGCGGCCCCGCGCGGGAGGTGCTCGGCAGCGAGCAGGTCCGCCGCACCTATCTGGGATTGGAGGTATGAGCCGATGACGGAGAGGCACGAGACCGCGGCGGCGCAGGCGCCGCCCGCGGTCAGCACCGAGGCGCTCGACATCCGGCTCGGCGGTACCCACGCCGTGCGCGCGGCGACCGTCGCGTTCGCGGCGGGCGCGACGTCCGGGCTCGTCGGCCCCAACGGGGCGGGCAAGTCGACGCTGCTCAACTGCGTGAGCGGGCTGGTACCCGCCACTTCCGGCGAGGTCCGCCTCTACGGGGAGCGCAGCACCGGGATCAAGCCGCACCGCCTGGCGCGGATGGGGATCAGCCGTTCCTACCAGGGCGCCCAGCTGGTGATGGAGCTGACCGCGGTCGAGAACGTGATGGTCGGCGACCACCTCGCGGTGCGCGCCGGCATCCTCTCGGCCGGCCTGTCCCTGCGCGGCGCCCGCCGCGCCGAGCGGGCGGCGCGGGAGCGCGCCATGGACGCGCTGGAGCGGGTCGGGGTGCGGCGCTACGCCGAGCAGACGACCAGGGAGCTGCCCTACGGGGTGCAGAAGCGGATCGACCTGGCCCGCGCGCTGGTCAGCGAGCCCCGCTGCGTGCTGCTCGATGAGCCCATGGCCGGGCTGTCGCGCTCGGAGAAGGAGGAGGTCGTCGAGATCCTCGCCGCGCTCCGCGTCGAGGGCGGCCCGACCCTGGTGATCGTCGAGCACGACATGCGGGTGATCAACCAGCTCTGCTCCAACGTGGTGGTCCTGGCCGCCGGCGCGGTCCTCGCCGTCGGCGCGCCGGGCGTCGTCCTGAACTCGCCCGAGGTCATCGACGCCTACATCGGCCGCGACGACGAGGACGGGGAGGCCGCGTGAACCCGTTCGCGAAGATGCTCGACGCCTGGCTCGCCTCCGGCGCCCGGCTGCGCATCGACGGGGCGGACGCCGCCACCGAGTCGGTGATCGGGCAGGCGTGCGCGGTGGCCGAGCAGCTGCGCTCCCTGGGCGTCGACCACACCTCCCGCGTCGCGACGTTCATGGGCACGAGCCCGCAGGCGCTGGCGGTGTGGTTCGGCTCGGCCATGGTCGGCTGCCTGGAGGTGCCCCTCAACACCAACTACCGCGGTGATCTGCTCGGCTACCTCCTGCGGGACTCGGCGACGGACGTCGTGTTCTGCGACGCCGGACTGCTGGCGACGCTGGTACCGAGCCTGGAAGGCACCTCGGTGCGGCATGTGATCGTCGCGGGGGAGGCCACCGGGCCGGCCGGCGGCACGCCCGTCATCGGGCTCGCCACCGGTACCGGGAACGGCGGCTTCGACCGGTGGTGCTCCAGCCGCTCCAGCGGGGTGGTGCTCTACACCTCGGGCACCACGGGACCGTCCAAGGGCGTCCACCACTCCCAGGAGTCGTGCGTCGAGCTCTCGCGCGCGGTCGCGCGGCTGAACGGCTACGGGAGCGGGGACACCCTGCTGAACTTCTTCCCCCTCTACCACCAGAACGCCAGGTACACGGGGGTGGGGGCGGCCTTGGCCGCGGGCGCGGGTTTCCAGCTCGACCGCCAGTTCAGCAGCTCGCGCTTCTGGGACATCTGCCGGGACGGCCGGATCACCGCGTTCAACTACCTCGGCTCGGTCCTCGGCATGGTCCTCAAGACCTCCCAGGACCTCGACGACGACCAGGCCCGCGACCACCAGGTGCGGCTGGCGTGGGGCGCGGGAGCGCCGCGGGAGGTGTGGACCGCGTTCGAGAGCAGGTTCGGGGTCTCGATCACCGAGGTGTACGGCCTGACCGAGGCGCCGATGGCCACGGTCAACCGGTCGGCCGACCCGTCGCCGTCCGGGTCCGCCGGCCGGGAGAGCGACCTGTTCCACGTGCAGGTCGTGCGGCCCGGCGGCGAGCCCGCCGAGCCCGGCGAGGTCGGCGAGATCCGGCTGCGCCCCAAGCGCTCGCACATCTTCATGCGCGGCTACCTCGGCCGCGACGCCGACACGCTGGCGGCGACCCGCGACCTGTGGTTCCACACCGGCGACTCGGGCTGGCTCAGCGAGGAGGGCGACCTCTTCTTCGCCGACCGCATCAAGGACGCGATACGGCGCAAGGGCGAGAACATCTCCGCCTGGGAGGTGGAGTCGGTGCTCCTGTCCCACCCGGGCGTCGTGGAGTGCGCGGTGTACGCGGTGCGCCCGGAGGACGCCGAGGAGGACGAGGTGATGGCGGCCGTGGTCCTGCGGCCCGGCACCGACGCGGCGGCCGTCGTCGCCGCGGTCGAGCACCGGCTTCCCCGGTACGCCGTGCCGCGGTTCGTCCGCGTCCTGCCGCACCTGCCGCGCACGCCCACCGAGAAGGTCGAGAAACGGCCGCTGCGTGAGAAGGGAATCGACGGCGACGTCATCGACCGCGCCGCCGCCGTCGGCACGAGAGCGAACCCCCAAGTGACAGTGCCTCAGAGAACGGGTGAATGAGCTATGGATCTTGACATCGAAGGCCGCGTCGCGATCGTGACGGGCGGCAGCAAGGGCATCGGCCTGGCCGCCGCGGCGGAGCTCGGGCGCGCCGGGGCCAAGGTGCTGCTGACCGCACGCGGAGAGGCCGACCTGGAGTCCGCGGTGAAGCAGCTCCGCGACGCCGGGGTGGAGGCGGTCGGCCACGCCGCCGACGCCGCCCGGGCCGAGGACATCGACGGGATCTACGAGGCGGCGATCTCGGCCTTCGGGCAGGTCGACATCGCCGTGTGCTCGGCGGGCGGCGGGCACGGGCCGCTGCGCACCTTCAGCTGGGAGGAGTGGGTCGGGCTCTATGAGCTCAACGTGCTGAGCGCGGTCGCGCTCGCCATGCGGTGCGTGCCGGCGATGCGGGAGAGGAACTGGGGCCGTGTGGTCTTCGTCGGCTCGACCTCGGCGCGTGAAGCCGACCCCCGATGGGCCGCGTACGGTGCCGCCAAGGCGGCCCTGCTGCACGCCGCGAAGTCGCTGACGCTCGCGTACGCCAAGGACGGGGTCCTCACCAACTGCGTCCTTCCGGGACTGACGCGGACCGAAGGCGTGCTGGCCGGATATCAGGCGCAGGCCGAGCGGCTGGGCGTCACCACCGAGGACGTCGAGCGCCGGATGCTGGAGTTGCAGCCCATCGCGGCGGGACGGGCCGGGGAGTCGGCGGAGGTCGCGGACGCGATCGCCTTCCTGTGCTCCGAGCGCGCGTCATGGATCGCCGGCAGCGCCCTGCTGGTGGACGGGGGGACCATCCGTGTCACTCCTTGACACCGCGGAGCCGAACGCGGCGGCGGCCGGCCTCGCCGACCTCGCCCGCGAGGTGGGGGAGTGGTGCGCGGCGCAGGACGCCACCGGATGGGCGGAGCGGATGGCGGCCGCCGATCCGGCGGCGCGCGCCGACCTCCAGCACGCCTGGTTCCTGCGGCTCGCCGAACAGGGGTACGCCTGCCCGCACTGGCCCGCCGCCTGGGGCGGCGGCCGGTCGCGCGCCGAGCAGCTCGTCATCGCCCGTGAGCTGATCAAGGGCGGGGCGCCGCGCCTCGACCTGCACTTCGTCGCCCTCTACCACGCCGCGGCCACCCTGATCATCGCCGGGACCCCCGAGCAGCGCGAGGCGCACCTCCCCGCCATCAGGGCGGGGCAGCGCTGGTGCCAGGGCTTCTCCGAGCCCGAGGCCGGGTCCGACCTGGCGTCGCTGCGGTGCCGTGCCGAACCGGTGCCGGGCGGCTACCGGGTCACCGGCCACAAGACCTGGTCCAGCGGCGCCGCGCACGCCCAGATGTGCCTGCTGCTCGCCCGCACCGGCGGAAAGGGCAGGGCGGGGATCTCCTACTTCCTGCTCGACCTCGCCTCACCGGGCATCGAGGTGCACCCGATCCGCAACGCCGCCGGGCACGAGGAGTTCTGCGAGATCTTCCTCGACGGCGTCTTCATCCCCGAACGGGCACGGGTCGGCGCCGAGAACGAGGGCTGGCGGATCGCCAACGCCACCCTCAGCGAGGAGCGCGGCCTGACCATGCTGGAGAGATCCGAGGAGATGGCGACCGGCGTCCGGCACCTCGCCGCGCTCGTCGCGGGGCTGCCGCCCGGCGACCGCGAGCAGGGCCTGCGGATCCTCGGCGGCTACGCCGAACGCGCCGAGGCGTTCCGGCTGCTCGTCTCCCGCGTCCTCGACGCCTCGGTGGAGGGGACGGACGTGGCGGCCGCCTCGATCCTCAAACTGGTGTACAGCGAACTGCTCCAGGACATCAGCGACGCCGGCCTCGCGCTGGCGGGGCCGTCCGGGCACGTCGGCGGATCGGGCTGGGCCGGCGGATGGCAGAGCGGCCACTGGTTCTCCG
>JAFACJ010000866.1 GCA_023425615.1 Actinomycetes bacterium | reverse complement strand
TAGGCGACGTTCAACCGGCCGCCGCCGAACCAGCGCGCGTACGGGGCGTCCGTCCAGTCGAGCACCGACTCGAACGGGGTCTGCCACGTCAGCCGCCCGGCCTGCCGCGCCCAGAACGCGACACGGTCCTCCTCGGCATCACCGTAGACGGAGGCATCCAGGTTGGCCGTCCGCCGAAGTTCAGCCGGGGGCTCGAAACTCTCGATCTGCTTCCCTGTGGTCTGCACGCGCTGCTCCTAGCCATGCTGGGGTGGTCCCCGGCAGGCTAAGAGCGCTTCCACGCCGGCCATACTCCCAAAAGTGGGTAGTTCGAACGGCGACGGGGTCGTTTGCGAGTAGGGCGGCGGGCCGTGCCTCTCGTCCGGCCGTGCCGCCCTGCGGGTCAGGCCCAGCGGGAGCGGCCCCGCAGGTACTCGCCGGCGTCCTTCAGGCTCACCGGCTGGTAGGGCGTGTAGAGGCCCGGCTCGAAGCGGCTCTGGTAGCCGGCGAAGACCTCCCGGTAGAGGTCCCAGTGGATGTCCGGCTGGCGGTGCCGGGCGCGGAACGCCGCGATCGGGATCTGGCCGAGGACGAGCTTCTCGAACTTGCTGTCCGCCGCCGCGATGACGTTGCCGTCCGGGCCGTAGATGGCGCTGCCGCCCGCGCCGGTGTCCTCGAAGAAGGGGGACTCCGACGAGAGCACCGAGTTGTTGACGATCGCGCAGTAGGCGCGGTTGTGCAGGGCGGAGGCGCGGACGTCGATCTCCGAGAAGCTGCCGCTGGCGGTGCGCAGGAAGACCTCCGCCCCCTTGACGGCCGCGGCGCGGAACAGCTCGGGCTCCAACTGGGTGGAGGACATGGAGATGTTGCCGAGCGGGGTGCGGGCCACCGGGATCACCGCGTCCCTGCCGTACTTCTCGACATACTCGTCGAGTACGTCATAAACCGTGGTGGTGAACAGCTCTTGGCCCTGGAAGATGCCCTTGACGTTGCGCGCCTTCCAGTGCTTGGCCACGATCTCGCCGTCCGGGCCGATCAGCGTGGTGATGCTGAGGACGTGGCCCGGCCAGTCGGGGTCGCGGACGTAGGCGCCGAAGGCGATGTGGCACCCGTACTGCCGGGCCTTGGCCGAGATCAGCTCGGTCTCCTCGCCGGGGATCTCGATGCACCGGCGCTCCACCTCGGCCTTGGTCCAGTGGTCCCAGCCGCTGATCGGGAACTCGTGGAACAGCAGCAGGTCGGGGCGGGGACCGAACCCGATGTGGAACGAGTTGTCGATGAGGTGCAGCATGTGGTCGAGGTTGGCCTTCATGCCGGACGGCTCGGGGGTCGGGTGCACCCGGGACTGGACGACACCGAGGGTCCAGACGTCCTTGGCCAGCGGGGCCGTGGCGTAGCAGCCGTCGGTCTGCTGGGTGATGGCCGCGTTCTGGGCGGAATTCATCGGTTCATATCTCCTTGTCGGTGAGGTCGAGCGCCGGGAGCTCGTCGGCGCGCAGGCAGGACAGCAGCCGGCCGTCCGCCAGGGGCTGCAGCTTCGGCTCCGTCAGCGAGCAGGAGTCGACGGCCGAGGGGCAGCGGGTGTGGAACCGGCAGCCCGGCGGCGGAGCGACGGCCGAGGGCACCTCGCCGGGCAGGGCGCTCACCGGCCTCCGGTCGAAACCGGGGACCGCGGCCAGCAGCGCCTGCGTGTAGGGGTGCCGGGGCTCGGAGAACACCTGCTCGGCCTCGCCCGTCTCGACGAACTCGCCGAGGTACATGACCGCGACGTCGTCCGCCAGATGGCGCGCGATGTCGATCTCGTGGGTGATGAGCACGTAGCTCAGGCCCAGGCGCCGCTTCAGGTCGGTCAGCAGATTGACCAGCAGCGCCTTCACGCTGACGTCGAGGCTGGCGGTCGGCTCGTCCAGGACGAGGATCCGCGGTTCGACGGCCAGCGCGCGGGCGACGGTCACCCGCTGCAGTTCGCCTCCGCTCACCCCGGCCGGCCTGCGGTCGAGGTACTCCTCGGTGAGGCCGACCAGTTCCAGCAGCTCGCGGACCCGTGCCTCCCGCGCGGCACGGTCGGGGTACAGGCGGTGCACGACCAGCGGCTGCTCCAGGGCGTGCCTGATGCTCTTGCGCCGGTTGAGCGCCGACCACGGGTTCTGCGACACGAGCTGGATCTCGCGCCGGCCGGGCTCCTCGCGCCCGTGGACGAGGATGCTGCCCTCGGTCGGCTCGGCCAGCCCGACCAGCATCCGGGCGATCGTGGACTTGCCGCAGCCGGACTCGCCGATGACCGCGAGCGTGCGGCCCTCGGGCACCGCGAACGAGACGCCGTCGACCGCGTGCACCACCCGGTCCCCGCCGCGGCCCGCCTTGATCCGGTAGTGCTTCTTGAGGTCGGCCACCTCGAGCGCGTTCACACGACCTCCTCTGCACGGTGACAGCGCACCAGCGACTCGCCGACCTCGCGCGGCTCGGGGTTCTCCTCGCGGCACCGGTCGACGACGGCGGCGCAGCGCGGCGCGAAGGGGCAGCCTTGGAGCCGGTTGGCGCCGGTGACCGAGCCGGGGATCGCGCGCAGCGGCTCACCGCGGCGGCCACGGCCGGGTATCGCGTCCATCAGCGCCCGCGTGTAGGGGTGCCGGGGACTGTCGAACACCGCGCGGGCCGGAGCGGTCTCCACCAGCCTCCCGGCGTACATGACGCCGACCCGGTCGCTGACCTGCGAGATCACCCCGAGGTCGTGGGTGACGAACACGATCGCCTGGCCGGTCCGGTCGCGCAGGTCCAGCAGCAGCCTCAGCACCTGCGCCTGGACGGTGGCGTCGAGCGTGGTGGTCGGCTCGTCGGCGAACAGCAGGTCGGGCTGCCTGCCGAGGGCTGCCACGGCGATGAGCAGGCGCTGGAGCTGGCCTCCGGAGAACTCGAAGGGGTAGCCGTCCAGCCGGTCGAGCACGGTGCCCAGACCCACGCCGGTGAGCAGTTCCCTGATCCGCTCCTCCTCGAGCCCGCCCAGGTGCCAGCTCAGCTGCCGGCCGACGGAGGTCGTCGGGGACAGCGAGGTCATCGGCCGCTGCGGGATCAGCCCGATGCGGTCGCCGCGCAGCCGGCGCATCTTCTCCTCGCGGAGCTTCAGCAGGTCGGCGCCGTCGAAGTCGACGCGCCCCGCGGTGGTCTCGGCGTTGCGCGGCAGCATGCGCATCAGCGCGGTGAGCAGCGTGCTCTTACCCGACCCCGACTCCCCGACCAGGCCGAGGACCTCGCCCTTGGCCAGGTCGAAGGAGACCTCGCGCACGGCGGGCACCGTGCCGCCCCGGGTGCGGAACGAGACGGAGAGGTCCCGCACGGACAGCAGCGCGGAGCCCGCCGGGGGCGGCGGAACCGCCGCCCCCGCGGTCTTGGAC
>JAFACJ010000856.1 GCA_023425615.1 Actinomycetes bacterium | reverse complement strand
CGCGCCGCCCGGGGGCCCCGGGGCCTTCACTCTGCTCACTGCTGGAGCGGAAGGCGGACGGTGATGATCAGCCCGCCGCCCTGCCGCGGGTTGGCCACGACGGTGCCGCGGTGCGCGGTGACCACCGAGCGGACGATCGACAGCCCGAGGCCGGCGCCCTTGGCCGACTCGATGCGGTCGCTGTTGAGCCGCCGGAACGGTTCGAACAGCCGGTCGACCTCGTAGGCGGGGATGACGGGCCCGGTGTTCTCCACCTGGCAGGCCGCGAAACCGTCGAGGACGCCGGTGCGCACATAGACCTCGCCGTGCTCGACGTTGTGCTTGAAGGCGTTCTCCACCAGGTTGGCGACCATGTGCTCCAGCAGGACCGGGTCGCCGACGGTCACCGCGGAGGTGAGCTCGGTGTGCAGGACGACCTCCAGCGGGTTGCCGTCCTCGCGTTTGCGCACCGTCTCCAGGAAGGTCTCGGCGACCTCCTTGAGATCGACCGTCGCGTGCGTGGTCAGTTCGCGTTCGCTGCGGGCCAGCAGCAGCAGCCCCTCGATGAGCCGCTCGTGCCGGGCGTTGGTGATCAGCAGGGTCTTGCCGACGGTCATCAGGTCAGGTGAGACCTCCGGGTCGGCCAGCGCCACCTCCAGCAGCGTCCGGTTGATCGCCAGCGGGGTGCGCAGCTCGTGCGAGGCGTTGCCGACGAACCGGCGCTGGGAGTCGAACGCCTCGGCGAGCCGTTCCAGCATGGCGTCGAAGGTGTCGGCCAGCTCCTTGATCTCGTCCTCGGGGCCTTCCAGCGCGATCCGCTCGTGCAGGGTGCTCTCCGACAGGCGGCGCGCGGCGGCGGTGATGTTCTGCAGCGGCGCCAGGGCGCGGTCGGCGACCACGTAGCCGAGGAACAGCGCCAGCACCCCCACCCCGCCGAGCGCGAAGAGCATGCGCTTCACGAGCTGCTCCAGCATGCCCTGGCGGAGGGCGTCGACCTCGACGGTGAAGAGGACGGAGTTGTAGCTGTGGTAGGTGAGCTTCCCCCCGCGCGGGAGGACCTCGCCGAAGGACTGGCCGACGAAGATGTAGGTGACCACCATCAGCAGGACGCCGGCGAAGAAGAAGAGCGAGCCGTACAGCAGGGTCAGCCTCATCCGGACGCTGACCCTGCGCGGGAGCTGCCGCAGATCCGACAGGAGGGTGCCTGGCGTGGTCACAGCCGGTACCCCACTCCCGGCACGGTCTCGATCACGGGCGGATCGCCGAGCTTCTTGCGCAGGGTCATCATGGTGACTCGTACCACATTGGTGAACGGATCGATGTGCTCATCCCACGCCTTCTCCAGAAGCTGCTCGGAGCTGACGACCACGCCCTCGGCCGCCATCAGCACCTCGAGGACGGCGAACTCTTTGCGGGTCAGCTCCACCGGCCTGCCGTCACGGGTGACGGTGAACTTGTTCGGGTCCAGCTCGATGCCGGACCGCGACAGCACCGGCGGCAGGGGGGTGGCGGCGCGGCGGCCCAGCGCCCGCACCCGGGCGATCAGCTCCTTGAAGGCGAACGGCTTGGCCAGGTAGTCGTCCGCGCCCAGGTTGAGGCCGGCGACACGGTCGTCCAGCTCGCCCGCCGCGGTCAGCATGAGGATACGCGCCCCGTAGCGGTCGGCGACGAGCCTGCGGCACACCTCGTCCCCGTGCACCTTGGGCAGGTCGCGGTCGAGCACGCCCACGTCGTAGTCGTTCACGCCGGTGCGCTCCAGGGCGCCCGCCCCGTCATAGGCGATGTCGACCGCCATCGCCTCGCGGCGCAGCCCCGTGGCGATCGCGTCCGCCATCACCCGCTCGTCTTCGACGACAAGAACTCGCACCTGTCCATCTCCCCCTGTTCGTCTGCCGAATCCGTTATGTCACACACCAGGTAAGTGACCGGTAAGAACCGCATGCGAGAATTTCATCCCGCTCTTGGGATTTCAGGTTTAGGCCCGTCTATCCCGAGGGTAAAGAGGGTCTGACCCGGAAGGACCACCCATGCGCGAGCTGAACGAGACCATCCGGCAGCGGTTGGCCGAGGCCTACGAGTCGCTTCACGCGGCCAAGAGAGAGGGAGACGTCTACCTCGTCGATCTGCGCCAGTCGGAGATCGACGAGCTGCGGAGGATCGCCGCCAATCACGATCTTCCGCCGCACGCGGAGCAGCAGCCCGCCTAATCCCTGGCGGGATCCAACGGAGCCAGCAGATCATGCAGCGGGCCGAAGAGGTCCGTGGCGGCGGCGATGGTGAGCTCCGGTCCGGGGGGCGCCCCCTCCAGCCCCCCGATCGTCCCCCCCGCCTCCGTCACGATCAAACGGCCCGCCGCGATGTCCCAGTGCTGCACACCCCGCTCGTAGTAGGCGTCGACCATGCCCGACGCCACCAGGCACAGGTCGATCGCGGCGGCGCCGTTCCTGCGGATGTCGCGGACGTGCGGCAGCACCCCCGCCAGCACCCGTGCCTGGCTCGACCGCCGCTGCGGCGTGTAGCCGAACCCCGTGGACACCAGCGCGCTCCCCAGCGGCACCCCGGCGTTGCAGCGGACGGGCTCGCCGTTGCGGAACGCCCCTCCGCCCAGGGTCGCGGTGAACGTCCAGCCGCGGCGCGGGATCTCCACCACCGCCGCCACCGTGCGGCCGTCCTCCTCGGCGGCGATGCTGACCGCCCAGTCGGCCAGGTCGTACAGGTAGTTGACGGTGCCGTCGATCGGGTCGATCACCCAGCGGATCCCGCTGGAGCCCTCGCTGGCGCCGCCCTCCTCGCCGAGGAAGGCATCGAGGGGGCGCGCCGCGCCGATCCGCTCGCGGATGAGCCGCTCGGCCGCCTGGTCCATCTGGGTGACGACGTCGGTGGCGCTGGACTTGACGGCCACCACCTCGGGCCCGGTGTCGGGCCGCTTGTCGATGAGCATCCGCCCCGCCTCCCGGGCGGTCGCCGCCGCCAGCTCCAGCAGGTCGGTGTGGTCGTGGCTCATGCTCTGGCCCTTTCGAACAGGTCGCGGGCCAGCGGCGCCAGCGCCGCGCCGGGGGTCGCGGCTCGCACCAGGGTCATGCCCAGCCGCTCGGCCGTCTCCCTGGCCTCCACGTCGAGGTCGTACTTGACCTCCATGTGGTCGGACACGAAGCCGATCGGCACGAGGACCACCTTGTCGGCCCCCTCCTTGTGCAGCCGTTCCAGATGATCGCACACATCGGGCTCCAGCCACGGCTGGGAGGGCGGGCCGCTGCGGCTCTGGTAGACGAGGTCATAGGGCTGCTCGGAGCCGGAGGCGTCGTGCACCCGGCGCGCCGCCTCCCTCAGCTCCTGCGCGTAGTCCTCGCAGCCCGGCTGCGACAGCGGGACGCTGTGCGCGGTGAAGACCAGCCGCGCCCCGGGCACCCGGGCCAGAGCGGCGCGGACGTCGTCGGTGAAGGGACCGAGGAACCCCGGCTCCAGGCAGTAGACGGGCAGCTTGGTGATCTCGGGCGCGTCCGGTACCGCCGCACGGGCACGGGCGATGTCCTCCAGGTACTGGCCGCTGGAGGAGTACCCGCTGTAGGCGGAGGTGACGAACGCCGCAGCCGAGCGGACGCCGTCCGCCTTCATCTGCGCGACGGTGTCCTCCAGATAGGGGGGCCAGTTGCGGTTGCCCCAGTACACCGGGACGTCGACGAGTTCCTCGATGGCGCGCTTCAGCTCGCGGCACAGCCCGTTGATCGGGCTGACGCCGCCGAAGAGGTGGTAGTGCTCGGCGACCTTCTCCAGGCGCTCCCGCGGCACGTTGCGGCCCCGTGTGACGTTCTCCAGGAAGGGCATGACGTCCTCCGGACCCTCCGGGCCCCCGAAGGAGATCAGCAGCAGCGCGTCCATGGGCTCAAGCCTATGAGAACTGGCGGGCGTAGGCGTCCGCTAGGGAGAGCACCTTCTGGACGTACCAATCGGCGTGGTTATACGCGTACACGGCCTTGTACATGTTCCTCGGGGCTCCCGCGGCGCACAGGTAGCGGGCCGCCGCCGGGATGGCGTCGTAGGGGTTCATGATGTCGGCCTTGCCGTCGCCGTCCCCGTCGACGCCGTAGGACTTCCAGGTGGCGGGCATGAACTGCATGGGCCCCAGCGCGCCGGCGCTGGACGGGCCGACGTCGCGTCCGTGGCTGCTCTCGACCTGGCCGATGGCAGCCAGGACCGTCCAGGACAGGCCGGGGCAGTTGGCCGCCCCCTTCTTGTAGAGGTCGAGGTAGCTGGCGCCGGTCTGCTTCGTGGCGGTCAGGTCGATCACCGTCGCCTTCCCGCCGAGCACCTTCCTGATCTTGGCGGCGAGGTCGGCTGAGGGCGCGCCCGGCGCGTTGACCAGGAGCGCGACGGAGGAGATCAGCCCCAGCGCCGCCCCGGTGCGCTCGCTGACCAGCAGGTCCACCTGGGG
>JAFACJ010000420.1 GCA_023425615.1 Actinomycetes bacterium | reverse complement strand
TCATCGAGCCGATCCAGGGCGAGGGCGGCATCCGCGTGCCGTCCGACGGCTTCCTGCCGGGGCTGCGCGCGCTGTGCGACCGCGCGGGCGCCCTGCTGATCTGCGACGAGGTGCAGGGCGGCATGGGCCGCGCCGGCGCCTGGTTCTCCCACCAGCTGTGGGGCGTGCAGCCGGACATCGTCACCTGCGCCAAGGCCGTCGGCGGCGGTCTCCCGCTCGGTGCCGTCCTCGCCCGCGCGGAGGTCTTCGCCACCTTCCTGGAGCCCGCGCTGAGCCATCTGACCACCATGGGAGGCAACCCCGTGGCTTGCGCGGCCGGCATCGCAGCCTTCGACGTCATCGAACGCGAGGGCCTGGTGTCCCGCTCGGCCGAACTCGGCGAGTACCTGCGCGAACGGCTGGAGTCGGTGCGCGGCCAGTTCCCCGGGCTGCTCACCGACATCCGCGGACGCGGCCTGTGGTGCGCCTTCGAGGTGGGCGTGCCCGCCCAGAGCGTCGCCGTCGCCATGCAGGAGCGGGGCGTGCTCGTCGGCTCGGTCCTCAACTCCGAGGGCACGGTCCGGGTGACGCCACCGCTGGTGATCACCCCCGCCGAGATCGACGTCTTCATCGGCGTACTCCGCGCGGTCCTGCGCGACATCGCCGAGGAGGCACAGTGACCGCCCCCGCACCGCAGGCGACGGCCCCCGTGTCGCGGGGGGCTGCCCCTGTGCCGCAAGGGACTGCCGCCGTGTCACGGGTGGCTGCCCCCGTGCCGCAAGGGACTGCCGCCGTGTCACGGGCGGCTGCCGCCGTGTCGCAGGTGACGGCCTCCGTGCCGCAAGGGATGGCCCCCGTGCCGCAGGTGACTGCCGCCGTGCCGCAGGCGGCTGCTCCCATACCGCAGGTGACTGCCGCCGTATCACGGGTGACGGCCGCCGCACCGCAGGTGGCTGCCGCCGTGCCGCAGGGGACTACCCCCGTGCCGCAGGTGGCTGCCTCCGTGTCACGGGTGACTGCCCCCATACCGCAGGCGGCTGCCGCCGTGTCGCGTGAGGAGGTGCTCGTTCGTGCCGCGTGGGTCATGACGGTCGGGCCCGCGGGCGACATCGAGGACGGGGCCGTCCACGTTCGCGATGGTGCGATCGTCGAGGTGGGGGCGTATCGTGACCTGCGTCGGCGGCTGCCCGGCGTGCCCGTCGAAGGCGACGGCACGGGCCTGCTGGTTCCCGGTCTGGTCAACACCCACACGCACCTGTCGGAGGCGCTGGCTACCGGCATGGGGTCGGAGCTGACCTTGTTCGAGTGGGGAGAGCGGATCGTCGGGCCGCTCGGCACCGCGCTGACCGTCGAGGACGCCCGGGAGGGCACCCGGCTGCGCGCGATCGAGATGCTCCTTTCCGGCGTGACGACCGTCAACGACATGTTCGTCCACTGCAATCCCGAGGAGGCGGCCAGCGTCGGGGTCGTCGCGGGACTGGCCGAGGCGGGCCTGCGCGGAGTCGTCGCGTTCGGCGCCGAGGACGCCGCCGCACCGGGCGCACCGGCCTGGGCCGACGTGGACCGCGTCATGGCCGAGCAGGCCGCGCTCGCCGAGGCGTGCGCCGGCTCCGAGCTGGTCTCCTTCCGGTACGGCATCGGCACGCTCCTCGGCCAGAGCGACGCGCTGCTGGAGGCGGGCGCCGACGCCTGCCGGGCGCGCGGCTGGGCCGTGCACACCCACCTCGCCGAGGTCCGCGAGGAGCTCGTGGCCGCCTCCCAGCGCTGGGGGCGCCGGACGATCCCGCACGCCCTCGCGCTCGGACTGTTCGACCGGCCGCTCATCGCCGGGCACGGCGTGTGGGTCACCGAGGCCGACATCGAGATCCTCGCCGCGCACGATGTGGCCATCGCGCACAACCCCGTCGCCAACATGATCCTCGGCTCGGGCGTCTGCCCGGTGCCGCGCCTGCGCGCCGCGGGGATCGCGGTCGGTATCGGCACCGACGGCGCCGCCTCCAACGACGGCCAGGACATGCTCCAGGCCGTCAAGACCGCGGCGCTGCTCCAGAAGGTGCACGCGCTGGACCCGTCGGTGATCGACGCCGCGACCGTGCTGCGGATGGCCACCCTCGACGGCGCTCGCGCGCTGGGCCTCGACCACCTCGTCGGCTCGCTGGAGCCCGGCAAGCGCGCCGATCTCGTGCTGCTCCAGGACTCCGTGTGCGTCTCGGTGCTGCACGACCCGTGCGGCCAGCTCGTGTACGGCGCCTCACCGCGCGCCGTCCGCGCCGTGTGGGTGGACGGCCGCCGCGTCGTGTCCGACCACGGATGCGTCACCGTGGACGAGTCCGAGCAGGTCGAGCGGAGCCGCGCGCTCGCACACCGCCTCGCCGCAGCCTCCGGCCTGCACGCGGCGGGCCTGTCGCGCATGGGCGGCGGAACGCCGCACATGGACGACAGCGCATACCAGGCAGGTGATGGTGTGCGGCAGGTGGGTGATGGCGCAAGCCAGACGGGCGGTGGTGCGCCGCGGATGGGTGGTGGCGTGTGAAGGCGCTGGTCATCGGCGGTGGGCACAACGGTCTCGTCGCGGGTGTGCTTCTGGCGCGTGCCGGTGTGGACACGACGGTCCTGGAGGCCGCGGACTCTCCCGGTGGCTGCGTGTGGACCGAGACGCTGCCGGACGGGAACGTGATCGAGCGTGGTGCGGTGGACCACGGGGGGATCGCCGGCCTTGCCGCTGAACTCGGACTCGCCGAGTTCGGTCTCCACTATGTCGAACGGGACCGTTTGAGCGCCATGTACTTCGGTGACGGGCAGCACCGGGCGTTCGAGGTGTCGGCCGAGGAGACGGCGGCGGGGCTCGGTGCGGACGGCCCCGCCTACCTCGAGCTGGCCCGCAGGGCCGCGGCCTTCTTCGGTGTGCTCGACGCGTTCGAGGCCCCGCCCACCCCTACCGCGCTCGCGGCGGCGCTGCACCGCGTGCCCGGTGGCGATGCCACGTTCCGGATGCTGCTGTCCCCGGCCGAGGCCGTGCTGGAGCGCACGCTGTGCGACCCGCACACCCGCGCGGCGCTGGCGCTGCACGCCGCCCATTCCCAGATCCCCCCGTGGGCGGCGGGCTCTGGCATGTTCGCCCTCCTGCTGCCCGCCTCCCACGGGATGCCCGCGACCCGCCCTGTCGGCGGCTCCGGCGCGCTGATCACGGCGCTCGTCGCCGCGCTGGAGGCGGCGGGCGGACGGTTGCTGACCGGTGCGAAGGCCGTCGCGATGACGCGTTCGGCGACCGGTTTCACCGTCTCCCTCGCGGGCGGTGAGACCCTCACCGCCGACCGCGTCGTGTCCACGCTCGACGTGCGCCGCACGGTCGCGCTGCTGACCGACCCGCCGGAGACACTGCGCGCGGCGGCCGCGCAGACCTCTTCGGGGAGGCTGAACGTCTGCGAGCTGACGGTCTCGATCGCGGGCGTCGCCCCGCCCGAGGCCGCGGCCGGCCCCACCGGGTCTCTCCGGGATGCGACCCACAGCCCCCCGGGGCCCGGTGCTGCTGATCCCCGCCCCGCTCCGGTCGTCCCAGCGGGGCAGTCCCCGGGGCCAGCCCAGGAGCCGTCCCTTGGGCCATTCCTGGGGCAGTCCCCTGGGCCATCCCTGGGGCAGTCCCCGGGACCAGCCCAGGAGCAGACCCCGGGGACGACCCCCAGCCCCCGGGGAAAGAGTCCGGTCGATCCCCGCTCCGCTCCTGTCGCCCGAACCGGGCCGGTGTGCTTCGTCCAGGACGGGCTCGACGACCTGCGCCGCGGTTTCGGCGAGGTGCTCGCCGGGCGGCTTCCCGGCTCGCCGTGGGCCATGGTGGCGGGCGGCGGGACCGGGGTGTGGCTGTCCTCGGTCGTGCCGCTGCGCCGGGCGGACGGCCCGTGGACGCCCGCGCTGGAGCGCGAGGCCGCGGCACGGGTGGTCGGCGCGGCCGGGCGGATCCTCGGCGCCGACCTGTCCGGGGGCGAGGTCGTCGTGACCGGGCCGACGAGCTGGGCGGTGCGCCTGCACGGTGACGGCAACCCCAACCATCTGGATCTCGGCATCGACCAGCTTCTGGGCTGGCGTCCGGCCGGGATCCCGGTGCCCCGCACCCCGCTGCCCGGCCTCTATCTCGCGGGCGCGGGCACCCATCCGGGCGGCGGGCTCTCCGGAGCCTCCGGCAAGGCCGCGGCCCGCGCCCTGCTCGCCGACACCGGCGACGCGCCGCGCACGAGCAGGCGGGCACGGGTGAGAGAGGAGATCGCCGCGCTGTGGTCCGGACTGCGCGCCTACCAGGCCATGCGTGGCGTTCCGTGAGGCGCGGTGGTCGAGCGCGCGCAACAAGGCGATGACGAGTCCCGCGAGACGGTTCATTCTTCCCCCTCATCCGACCGGCGCCGGGCCGTTCCCGACAGCGCCGAAGTTACCAAGCGGGTCCGACAGAACACTTGGAGTGAAGATGGAGACGACTTTCGATGTGATCGACGCGCTGACGGGCTACCAGCC
>JAFACJ010001144.1 GCA_023425615.1 Actinomycetes bacterium | reverse complement strand
GGACAGCAGCAGCCCGCGCTGCTTGCCGATCCGGCGCGACACGGCGAGCCAGCCGGGCCCGGCGAGTACCGCGGGACCGAGGAAGGCGCCCATGAACACCGCGGTGAGGCCCTCGTCCTCGAAGACGTACTCGGTGTAGAAGGGCACCGCGGCCAGGAAGAGGTGCGTGGTCGTGCCGGTGAACAGGTAGGACAGCACCAGCGCCCGGAAGTCGCGGTCGCGCCAGGCGGCCTTGAGGTCGTCGCGGAACGAGTGATCATGGGCGTCCGGGGCCCGGAAACCGCATCCGGAGGTGAGCCTCCGCACCCCGGCCAGCGCGACGAGGCCCGTTCCTGCCATGACGACGGCCAGCAGGACCGCCATCCTCGCGTACTCGCCGCGTCCGCCGCCCTCCACCAGGGCGGGCGCCGCCACGCCCGCGCCGAGCAGGCCCACGGTGAGGAAGAGCATCCGCACCATGAAGACGCGGGTCCGCTCGTGGTAGCCGATCCTCAGGTCGGACGGCGTGGTCAGATAGGGCACCTGGAAGCAGGCGAAGAGCAGGTTCCCGGCGATGTACCAGCAGCCCACCCAGACCGCGGCGGACGGGCCGGACAGCCCCGCGGGGACGGTGAACATCGCGATCATGGCGAGGGCCAGCAGCAGCCCCAGGCGGAGCATGCCGCGCCGGTGCCCGCCGCGCCGCGCCTCGCGGTCGGACAGGGAGCCGAGCAGCGGATGGGCGACCGCGTCGATGACCTTGGGCAGCAGCAGCGTCAGCCCGGCGAGGAAGGGCGAGACACCGAGCGTGTGGGTGAGGAAGTACAGCAGCAGCAGTCCGGGGACGGTGACCCACACGCCCATCCCGAGCGAGCCGGTGGCATAGGCGGCGAGGTCGGGGCCACGGGTGCGGGCGCTCACGTCCCCTCCCCGTGGCGCCGAACGACGCCCGCGGCCAGCCCGGCGCCCGCGAAGGCGCCGGAACGGACACGCGCGGCCAGGGTGCGGGCGACGATCCGGTCGGTCACCGAGGGGAAGTGGCGGGCGAGGAAGAACTCGACGGCACCGCGGCGGGTGGTCGCCAGATCGCGGTGCGGCCTGCGGCTCAGCGCGGCCCGCAGCACCGCGTCGACGACGCCCTCCAGCGGCTCGTACTGGCTCATGCCCTCCAGCGAGAGCCCCGCGGCGGCCGTCGAGTCGTGGATCGGGCTCCGCACCGCCGACGGGTACACGCACGTGACACCGACATGGGTGCCCAGCTCCAGGCGCAGCGCGTCCGCGTACGCCACGAGCGCCCGCTTGGAGGCCCCGTACGCCGCGGCCAGGGGCAGCTGCATGACGGCCATGCGGGAGGAGAGCATGACGACCCGCCCTCGTGACTCCACGAGCGCGTCCACGCACGCCGCCGTCACCCGCCAGGCGCCCAGCAGGTTGATGTCGAGCTGGCGGCGCACCTCGTCGCCCGGGGGGAGCTCGGCGGGGGCGGGGCCGCCGATCCCCGCGTTGTTGACGAGCAGGTCCAGGCCGCCCAGCCGGGCGATCGCCGCGGCCACCGCCTCGGGCACCCGCGCGTCGTCGGTGAGGTCGCAGGCGATCACCTCGACCGGATCGTCAGGGCGCGGGGCGACGTCGAGACCGACGACCCGGGCGCCGAGCCCGTGCAGCCTGGCGCCGATCGCGCGTCCGAACGTCCCGGAGGCGCCCGTGACGAGGACCCGCAGGCCGCGCGCGTCGCGGCGTCCGCCGAACAGGGGGAAGGGCGTGCTCATGCCGGATGCTCCTCACGGGCGGCGGGGGCGAACGGGCGGGCGCCGCCGCGCAGCCGCTTGCGCCCGGCCTTGATCTCGCGCGGCAGGTCGGCGACGTACCGGTCGAAGTCGATGCGCATTCGCGGGCGGTGGCCGCGGCCCCACCTCCCGACGGCGTAGCGCAGGTCGCGCTCCACCGACCGCAGCCGCTCGGCCGGGGAGGGCAGGGCGTAGGAGCCCGCCAGGTAGGCGGCGGCGAGCTTGGCCTGCGCCTCCACGACGGGCAGCGCCGCGCCCGTGGACTGCATCAGCCCGACGAAGGCGAGGCTCGGGTCCTCCAGGTGGAAGACCCGCTTGTACAGGGGCAGCTCCTCGGGGTCCCCGCCCAGCCACCGCGCGGACAGGAAGGGGATGGACACCCGGTAGCCGGTGGCCCAGACGACGAGGTCGACCGGTTCGGAGGAGCCGTCGGTGAAGACCACGCGATCGCCCTCGAAGCGGTCGATCCCGGGCCGCGCCGCGATCTCGCCGTGGGTGAGGCGGTGCAGGACGGTGTCGCTGATCGTCGGATGGTTCTGGAAGAGCCCGCCGGAGGGCGCGGGCAGGCCGTAGCGCTGCGGGGTGCCGACGGCGAGCCGGAGCAGGGTCTCGGCGAGGCGCTGGCGCAGCCGCCAGGGCAGGACGGCCAGCGCGCCGCCGGTCGCGTCCGAGGGCCGCCCGAAGAGGTACTTCGGCACGATGTGCACCCCGTGGCGTGCCGACAGGAGCACCGGCCCCCGCGCCGTGTACGAGGCGTCGACGGCGATGTCCATGGCGGAGTTGCCCATGCCGACGACGAGGATCCGCCGGTCCCGGAAGATCTCGGCGGTGCGGTAGTCGTGGGCGTGCATCTGCGTGCCGGTGAAGGCGCCGGGATAGGCGGGGTCGGGCAGGCGGGGATCCCAGTTGTGCCCGTTGGCGACGATCACGGCGTCGTGGTGCTCGGTTCCGCCGGTCTCGGTCGTCACCGCCCAGGGGCCGTCCTCGCCCTCCCGTTCGACGGACGTGACGGTGCTGTGGAAGCGCAGGTGCGGGGTCAGCCCGAACGTCTCGGCGTAGTCGGCGAGGTATCCGGCGACGCGGTCGGCCGAGGGGTAGTCCGGCCATTCCCGGGGCATCGGGAAGTCGGCGAACTGGGTGCGCCCCTTGCTGGTGTTGAGGTGCAGGGAGGCGTAGGCGGGGGAGAGCCCGCTGCTGTTGCCGCGCGCCCACAGCCCGCCGGGCCGGTCGCCCTTCTCGTGGGCGACGGCCTCGATCCCGGCGTCCAGCAGCGCCTTGAGGGCGGCGAGCCCGGCGGCTCCGGCGCCGATGACGGCGACCCGGCGGGGAGGGGGCATTGGTCTTCTCCTTGCTCGTGCTCCCGTCTGACCTTATTTGGGAAGCCCGGTAGGAAATATGGAGAGCGTCACTCGGTTGAGGGCCCGCCTTGTGGTGGGCTACAACGGCGAGGGGGTGCCTGGGTGTATTCGAGAGAAGAGTGGGATTCCTTCGCCGCGTTCGTCGAGCGGGTGGCCGAGGAGGAGGACCTGCTGCCGTCCGTGGTGGCGGGGGTGCGCGCGATGGTGCGGGAGTCGGCCGCGCTCCCCGCCGTCGACATCGCGGGCCACACCCGCGCCCTGCTCTTCGCCGCCACCCGCGCTCTTGCCGAGCGGCGCGGCCCGACCGAGGCCGAGCTGGCCTTCGTCGAGGACTTCGCCGTCGCCCGCGCCCGCCAGGGCATCCCGGTCGAGTCGGTGCTGGCCGCCGTCCGCGTGTCCGAGCGCACGATCTGGGCGCGGGCCAGGGCGGCGGCCTCGGCCGCGGGGATCGGCGCCGACCTCCTGCTGGACGC
>JAFACJ010000710.1 GCA_023425615.1 Actinomycetes bacterium | reverse complement strand
GGCTCTGATCCACTTCTCGGGATCGCCCTCCGTGATCGTCATGGGGTGAGCAGGATGCGGCGGCGGAGGAGGCGGAGCCCGGCGCGGCCGTAGCACTGGCGTTTGAGCATTTTGATGCGGTTGACGTGTCCTTCGACGGGTCCGCTGTTCCAGCGCAGGGTGAGGCCGGCGATGACGGCGTCGAGGTCCTGGCGGAGGTGGCGGGCGAAGTTCTGGAGCGGGGCGGGGGCGATGGCCTCGGTGGCGGTGATCCAGTCGGGGAGGTTGTGGCCTTGGAGGTTCGTCATCATGGTCGCAAAGCTGTTGACCTGGGCGGCGGTGACGGCGAGTTCAGGGCAGGTGTCCAGGATGTGCTTGAGGCGGAGCGCTTCGTCGCTGGTGAGGCTGTCGGGATGGCGGGTGATCCAGCCGGTGGCCTGCCGGACGGTCGGTGTCGTGGAGAGCTTCGGGGTCGGGTCAGGTGAGCCTCGCAGGGGTTCGAGCCAACGGCGGACGCTTCGGCTGCTGCCGCGGTAGCCGCGTTGTTGGAGTTCGCGGAAGAGCAGCGCGCCATCAGTGCAGCCCTCGCTCCAGCGGAGGTTGAGGTAATCCACCCACGGAGAAAGCATGCGCGGGCTGCGCTGCGGGGTGACCGTCAGGTCTTCGGGCCGGGCGGCGTTCACGTAACGTCGGACGGTCTTTCGGTCCAAGCCGAGCACCTCGGCGATCTTCTGGATCTTCACGCCTTTGCCGTGCAGGTCGTGGACCGCGGAGAACCGCTCGCGGGTGGTGACGACGCGTTTGCCCGCGGCCAGTGGCCCCTCCCCGCCGACGGCCGGATCAGCGTCGGCAGGCTGGTCGTCGGGGCTGGTCAAGCAGCCGCGGTGGGCGCGGACGATCTTCTCGACGGTCTCGGCGAGGTTCTTCCAAAGGTGGAAACGGTCAGCGACCTGGACCGCGTCGGGCGAGGCGGTGCGGACGGCCTCGGCGTAGGCGCTGGCCCGGTCGCGGCAGACGATCTCAACTCCTGGATGGGCTCGGAGCCAGGCTGCGAGAGTGTCCGCGGTCCGGTCGGGCAGCACATCGATCGGCCGTCCGGCCTCGATGTCGATGAGGATCGTCGCGTAGACGTGGCCGCGCTTCAACGCGAAGTCGTCGACCCCGAGCACGCGCGGCGCCCGCTCGAGTCCGGGGTCGGGCAGCGCATCGACCAGCCGCAGGAGCGTGTTCGCCGCGGCCGTCAGCCCGAGCCGCGCGGCCAGGCGGGCGCCGGCCTTGCCCGCCAACGACAGCCCGATCGCTTCCAGTGCGCTGCGCTGCAGAAGGCTGCGGCGGCCGTGCCGGTAGGTCAGCCCTTCGACCTGCTCGACGAACGTCCACCGCCTGCACGCCGGGTTCTCGCACCGGAACCGCCGCACCACCAGCATGACCGTCACCCCGCGTCCGCCCACCGCCAGATCAGCCAGCCGACGCCGATACCGATCATGCACTCGGCCCGACACGATGGCACAGCCCGGGCACGGCGCACCAGCCGTCACCGTTCGGGCCTCGATCCTCAGCCGCTCACCAACCTCCACCACGCCATCGACGACCAACCCGTCCAGATGCGGGAGCAGCAACCCCACGAGATCATCACCTGTCACACACGATCAGATACCGGCAGTAGAAGCATCACGGAGGGCGATCCCGAGAAGTGGATCAGAGCCGCTAACCATGGCCGCTGTCAACCCGCGATCACGCCGTGACCAACAGCTCTCGCCGAGGATGAAAGAGACCCTGTGATCAGCTCACCGGCTCAGACTGCCGAAAAGGTTCAATCCGCTGTTCCCACCGGGGTGTGAAGATGTTCAGCGAGGACCGAAACCCGGCGACCAGTTGAATCCACCCTGTACGGGCGGTCACCAGTGGAACGTCTCGGTCCAGCGGAGCCTGCGGGGACCGAGGCCGGGTGTCTCGGCCACTTCCTCCAGGCGGTCCAGGAGCCGGGCGGTCCGGTTCGCCGAGACGTTGTTGCTGCCGCCGCGTCGGTACCAGCTCTCCGGCTTGATGATGTTCTTCGGATCACTCTCCGGCTGCCTGACCGTGAAATAGCGGTGCTCGCTCAGATAGGCCATCAGCATGCGCACCTTGAACGCGTCGGCGGTCGCATCGACGGGTTCGGACGCCTGATGTTCGGCTTCCCACCCGCTCACTGCCCGGTCGAAGGCGCGCCGTGCGGCGCCGAGGGCCGCAGAGGGAGTGTTGATGAAGCAGTCGATCAGTGCGGCGACATGGGCGGGCGACGGGAAGAGCTCCTCCATTGAGAGCTGCGCCCGCGCTCTTTGGAAGATCCATTCCCAGCGCGACCGGCGCGACGTGCCGGTGCGGTCGGTGAGTTGTATTTGCTGCCCGGCGTAGCGGACCATCCGGTTGAACCGGTGCACGGACAGTTCCAGCTGCGCCTGGATCGCCTCGGGAACCAGGCGTGCGGCGACCGCCCACCGGGCGAGGAAGTCCTCGGTGACCGGTCCGGCGGTATTGCCGATGAACCCGAGGGCCAGATGGCAGTCGGTGTGTTTGGCCCCGGGTTCGCCGCTCACGGAAGGCACAGCGTGCTCGCCCTCCTGCAGTCGGCCGACCCGGCCCGGCACGCACCACTGGTTCCTGCCGTCGGCCGAGAGCCTGATCAGCCAGGCGGGGACGTCCAGCTCGGTGACGGCCGCCGAAGAAGCGATCGGCCGCGGAAGCTCCGGAACAGAGGCGGCCTTCACCTGAGCCTTTTGCAGCTCCTCGATGTCGACTCGGCCGCTCACCGGCTGGGGTACCGCCCCGACCTCGAAGCCTCCAGAGCGGAAGAAGACGTCGAACCAGACATCGCTCAGGAAACGCAGCCTGTGCAACAGGACCGTGCCCTCCTCGGCGACGTGGAAGGAGAACTGCTGCATCCCCAGGGAGACCAATGCCCTGTCGGCGGAGCGGACGGCGTCCGCGAATCCCTCGATCTCGAAGATGGCGCTGATCACCCGCATCCGGTCGTGCAGTTGCTCAGTGGTCAGCGGTGCCCCGTCCACCGCGTTCCCCACCTGCTTCAGCACGTCGGCCTCGGTCCTGTTCGGGTCGA
This sequence comes from Actinomycetes bacterium, assembly GCA_023425615.1. GTDB lineage: Bacteria > Actinomycetota > Actinomycetes > Streptosporangiales > Streptosporangiaceae > Actinocorallia. The sequence goes on along the minus strand of JAFACJ010000710.1, from coordinate 1,403 downwards.
AGTAGACGGACGGATAGACGGAGCCGGCAGCCGATGGGCCGTCCCAGACCGCCTCGCTGTCCTGCTTGTAGCGGATCCATGTCATCCTGACCGGTCTGCCGAGGAAAGTCGGGACGATGACAAGGTCTGGTTTCCTCTCCCTCGACAAGGCGGCGGAGTTCAGCGCCGGCGGCTCGGCCGCCGGCAAGAACACGGATCGCGACCGCAGATCGGCGGTCTCGGGCACCTGGAGCAGCGCGGCGATCCTCGCCCTCGCGGCATCGGTGCCCGCCAGTCCTGCCGACAGCGTGAACGCCACCCGCAGCAAGACCAACCCACCAGAGGTCTGCGCGATCCTGCCGAGCTCATGTGCCGTGGCACCTGCAGGTCCGAATACGGCGTTCACCAGGTCGGCCCGTGCAGGGGCCGACAGTGACGAAACCAGGTGGACCAGCGGCAGAGCCGCCGCGTAGGGGTTCCAGACCGCCCGGCCCGCCCATGTCCGCCGCCAGTCGGCAGGCTTGGCCAGGTAGTCGGTGAGGACCTCGGCCCGCTCTGCGGCCACGGTCTCAGCGGCCGGCGGTGGTGAGGGCCGCCGTTCTCCCTTGTCGTTCGTCCGCTCGTAGGCGATGGCATGCCGGAAGGGATCGAAGGCGTGCAGCGAACCGACCGGTCGGCGGGTTTCGGGAACCAGCCGTGGTTCCCGGGCGACCACCTGCTCGAGCGCGGCGAGGTCCGCGATCAGGCCGATCGGCGAGCCTGCCGCGTCGAAGCTCATCAGCAGGGGCAGCGGCAGCAGCGTACCGGCCGTCCAATGGGACTTGACGTTGGATTCGGTCGGCGCGATCTCTGTGCCGAAGGCCATCCGCGTCCCGAACCGGAAGAGGTACTCGCCGAGCAGCTCGTACTGATAGACCGACAGCGATACGGACCAGGCAGGCGGGTTCTGCCACAAGGAGACCATGATCTTTGCCGCTCCCGCGAGCGTGGCCGCCTGACCCACCAGGAGATGCACCCCCGTCTTCCGGTGGTCCGCGCGATCGACCGGGCCTGGGACGACCGGGAGCTTCGCTCTGGGGACCTCCAGGTCAAGAGGCCGAGCGTTGCTCTCTTCCGGCTCGATCGGCAGCGGGAACAGATTCGCGATGAGCTCCTTGAGTGTCATCATTCGCTCCTGGTCAGTGTCAGAAGGACGGCAACCCGCCCAGGTTGTTGCCCGTTGTCTGGTCGGCCTCCGTGCGCAGGAACCGACGTCCGCGCGGGGTCACGTCGACGACGACGTCGGCTTCGGGGAAGCCGGGCACCCTGGTGAAGAAGCTGAACCGCCCTGAATCGGCCATCTGGATCGCCTCGTCGATGCTCAGTTCCGAGGACTTGCCCGTCGGTGAAACCACTTGGATCCGCTGGATGGTGTTGGCTCCGCC
>JAFACJ010000677.1 GCA_023425615.1 Actinomycetes bacterium | reverse complement strand
GTGTTCTTGCGCATCGTCGCGATGGACTTCTCCAGCTCCGTCTCCGAGCGGGCGCGGGAGACGGCCGAGTAGCCGACCGAGGCGAACAGATGCTGGAACGGTTTGCGGTAGACGAACGCCGCTCCCGTCACCAGGGCGATCAGCATGATCTGCAGGCCCCAGGGCAGCCCCTCGCCGAGGATCACCCCATAGGCCCACAGCAGCAGTGCCAGCACCCCGATCAGCGCCGCCTGCTTGAGCAGCATCGACAGCAGCAGCTCCAGCCACCGGACGGCGATCACCCTGCCGATGCCCGGATGGATGCCGATGCCCAGGAAGATCGGCCCGGCCACCAGCAGCAGCAGGAACGAGATCTTCACGATGATCAGGGTCACCGAGATGACGAGGATCAGCAGTCCCGCGACCAGCGCCGCGAACAGCCCTCCGAAGGCGACGGCCAGCCGCGACGTCCACTGCTTGCCCTGGAAGAGCGGATAGACGCCCGGGTAGTCCTCCTTGAGGCTCTTGGAGACCTCCTGATAGGCGTCGGACTTGGCGCCCAGGTCGGGTTTGTCCTCGCCGTACGTCTCCGGCAGGTCGACGGCCTGCGCGTACAGGAGCTTGTCGGCGTGGTCCTTGACGATCTTGGCTTCGGGGTCGGTGGTGCCGAACTCGCCCATCAGCCACGGCTTGCACACCAGCGCCACCCACAGGCCGTTGGCGTTGCGGGTGGTGGCGTCCAGCTTGGTGGCGTCCACCGTCGGCTGCCCCTCCGGGGTGGGAACGCAGGTGGTGCCCGTGGCGCTCTGCGGCAGCGCGGCGTTGAACGCGGCGCTGGTGGCGATGGACACCGTGGTGCCCAGCGTCGTGAAGTCGCCGGGACGCGCGATCAGCCAGATCAGGCCGACCATCGCCGCGACCATCCAGATGGTGCCCTCGGCCACCTTCGACGTGCGCCGCCTGACCAGGCCCCACCAGGCCAGGGTGAGCGCGCCGAGGATGACGACCGGGGTCCAGTAGCGGGCGTTGAACGTCTTGCCGATGCCGGTGATGACCTCATCGACGGTGTCCTTCAGCCAGCCCAGCAGCGACTCCGACGCCGCGGCCTGGTAGACGCTGATCGTCGTGCGGTCGATGGCGCGGACCAGGGTGAACAGGGTGTTGGCCACCGAGTTGCCGATCAGGGCCATCGCGTCGCCGCAGCCCATGTCGACGGCGTACCAGGTCTGCCCCGCGGTGCCGTAGCGGTCGTAGTACGTCAGCTGGTTGGCGGCCGTGGCCTGGAGCTGCTCGCTGGGGTAGTCCGGGGGCTTGATGAGTCCGTCGGTGCCCGAACCGTACGCCTCCGGGGCGGGGGCCGAGGCGGGGGCGCAGGCGTCGTTGGGGTTGGTGCTCCACGGCGGGTCGGGCGCCGCGGAGGCCGCGGGCGTCATGAGCAGGAACAGCGCCATGCACAGCAGCAGGACCGCCGACCTGCGGCGGCCCCGCCCGGCGTGACGTCGGAGCTTCATCCGGTGCTCTCCTCTGAGTCGGCCCCCGTCTTGGACAGAACAGGCTTCTGACGAGTGGGGTTGGTATCGAGCCAGCGCTGGAGCTCCTCGGAGATGAGGTCGACGCCGATCCGTCCCGCCCTCCCGTCCAGATCCCGGAAGATGCACTCACCATTGCCGAGGTTGCGCAGCACGCTCATGTGCTCTTCGGAGGGCTCCACACCCAGCAGGGACATGACATCGCCGACCTCCCCTCGCTCACTGGAGCGGAAGGAGAAGACCGACGAGAGGCAGTTCGTCACCTGCTCATTCAACAGGTCTCCCGCGTTTTGCGAAACCAAGATCAAAGCAGTGTTGCGGGAGCGGCCCATGCGCGATACTTCCGGCACCAGTTTGGCGCCTTCGGGTGTCGAAGTGATGGCCCACGCCTCGTCGAGGAAGATGGCCTTGGGCAGCCTGCGGTCGAGGCCGTGCATGAGCCTGCGTGCGAACTGGGACACCAGGTACATCAGGGCGACCGAGAGCCGCTGCTCGTAGGAGTAGTCCTCACGGTTGATCGCCACGTCCGGCAGGGTGAGGCCGCCGAGGGTGAACACCGTCGTCCAGCCCTCGGTGTCGATGCGCTCCCCGCCGTAGGGGTCGAAGCACAGGGACGCCAGCCGCATCTCCGACATCGAGCGCAGCACCGCGCCGAGGTTCTTGGAGGCCGGGTCGTCGGACTCCTCCAGATGGTCGACGCCCTTGCCCAGCGACGGGCGCTCGCCGTTGGCGACGGCGCCGACCGCCTGGATCATCGCCGACTCGCGCTCCTCGGACATGCGCGGCAGCAGCAGCCGCAGCGTCTCGGTGGCCATCGTCTTCTTGGCCGCCAGGTCGTCGCCGAAGCCGAACGGGTCGAGCAGGCCCGGCGCGGCCGAGCCCAGCGGCAGGATCCTCGCCTTGCGCCCGCGTGCCTTCAGCAGCTCCACCAGCGCCTCGGCGTCGCCCTTGGGGTCGATGGCCGCGACCGTGACGCCGCGCAGCGCCATCTGGTAGATGAGCAGCAGCGCCAGCGTCGTCTTGCCGCCTCCCGGCTCACCGGTGATGGCGATGGCCGTCGGACGGTTGCGCGCGGCGGCGACCAGCGGGTCGAAGTGCACGATGCTGCG
>JAFACJ010001142.1 GCA_023425615.1 Actinomycetes bacterium | reverse complement strand
CACCCCGACGGGGGCGGGCGGGGGGGGGGCCAGCGCCCGCACCGACGCCAGGTCCAGATGGTCGTAGTGGTCGTGTGAGATCGCGATGACGTCGATCCGGGGGAGCGCCTCCACCGGGACGGGCGGCTCATGGACCCGCTGCGGGCCCAGCAGCCTGCTGGGCGAGCAGCGTTCGGAGAAGACGGGGTCGAACATGACGCGTTTGCCCTCGATGTCGACCAGCGAGGTGCCGTGCCCCAGCCAGCAGACCTCCAGCTCGCCCGGAGGACCGAACCGCGGCGTCACGACCGGGACCGGCAGCACCGGCCTGCGCCGCCCCCGGCGGAGCATGTCGCGGGCTGCCAGCCGGGTGTCGGGCGACGCGGTGCCGCCACCGGGGAGGTTGTGGAACGACCCGTCGCGGTAGTGCGGTGACCGGCGCACCCGCGGACCGGGATCCAGCGCCCCCAGCGCCATCGGCACGTCGTGGAAGGCCCAGGCGCCCACGGCGGCGGCCACCACACCGAAACGGATCTTCACTCGGAGTCTCCTCGGGAGTCTGCGCCGGTGGTCACACCGAAACCCTAACCGGATTCCGGCGACTCCATGCCTGCCACGTGATCATGTTTGACGGCCGGAACCCCTCACCTGACGTTCCCCATCAGCCTGGTGATCCCGATCTCGATCACCACACGGTTCGGATTCTCCCGAGGAGTCTGATAGCGCACCGTATAACGCCGAACGGCCTCCGCCACGGACTCCGGATCCCGCAGCACCCGCGCCGTCCCCTCCAACGTCGACCACCGCCTTCCGTCCACCTGGCACACCGCGGCCCGCGCCCCCTTCACCCCTGCGTTACGCGCCTTACGCGACCCTCCGTCGCAGATGATCCGAGCCACCCCCGCCTCGGCGTCGAGCGTCACACCCACCGGCACCACATGCGGCGTCCCATCCGGCCTGAGCGTCGTCAAAGTGCACAGATGCCGCTCCTCCCAGAAGGCGAAAAGCTCCGCACCGATCTCCACCACTTTTCCTCCCCTAATTCGGGGCCCGATCCCGGGCGCCTTCATCCGCGTTGTTGTTCTTATGGCCCGTGATCGGGCCGGACGACCTCGCCGTCGCTTTACGGCGTCCGGTCCTGTCGGACCGCTCGGTTCCTCCTCGCCGGCGGCTTTCTCACTCTGCCGGACGGCTTCGAGTTCCCCTTGCCGGTGGTCTTCTGGTTCCGTCGGACCCCTTTGTATTTTTTAGTGCAGGTTCCTGATTCGGGCGGTTTTCTCTTATGGCACCTGGGCCGCTTCGAGCCGCCCTCGCCCATGGCTTTCTGAGCCTTTTTGGCCTTTTCGTAACTTCCTCGTCTGTGGCTTCCCGGTCCTGTGGTGGCGCTCGTTCTCCTGAGCGCGTCCCCCGGCTCCTGAGCGCGTCCTCCGGCTCCTGAGCGCGTCCTCCGGCTCCTGAGCGAGCTCTCCGGTGGACTCGGGACCTTCGCGTTCTCCGGTGGACTCGGGACTTTGAGGATTGTCCCGTGTTCTCGGGGGCCGCGGCTCCCGACCCCACCGGCTGGTCCGCGTTTCTGAAGGCGGCTTCTGATCCAGCGAGCCACCAGGGCGGTCGTGCTGTTCCGTTCCGACCCCATCTGCTCTGTTCCGCCCCCATCCGCGCGCTCCGGTGCCGCCATGGGTGAGGCCCTGATCGTGGCCGCCCGGCGAGACGGCCGCGGGCCGACGACGGCGCATGACGCATCCCCGCGGGCGAACGCGCCAGGTGAACGCGCCGGGTGAACGCGCCGGGTGAACGCGCCGGAATTCCTACCGCTGAGTATCCACAGAATGCGGTTCGGCCAGTTGGCGGTGCTCCGGGTGGCGCACGATGACGGTGTGCCGGGCGCTCCGACCTCTGCCGGGGTGGACGCCGGAGCTCCCGGCACCCGGTCACAGGAACACGGCGAGCAGAAGGCAGGGGCCGATGACAGACCACGGCTTTGAGTTCGACACCCGAGCGGCACGACGGGCACTGGAGATCCTCCGGCCCGAGGCGGACACGACACCGGCGGATCCGGCACGCCTCGCGGGACGGCTGATGGCGACGGTGGAACTGGCAGCCGGCTCAGGCGGCCGCTGCAAGGACTGGTCGCGCTTCGACGAGGGCTACCGTTCAGCGCTACCGGACGGACAACGGCCCACCGTGGCGCTCAAACGACTCATGCGCACCGTCCGCGAACTGACCGACCTACCCGGCACCACGGCGAGAGCCGCCGCCACCGGCCTGCTGGCCAGCACCTCGGTGCTGTTCGCCGAAGTACTGCTCGCCGACGACCGCGCCACCCTGGACTCGGCACTGGAACAACTGGAGGAAGCCCGCACCCTGTTCACCGGAACACTCACCCGACTGGACACCCTCATCGCCATGCTCCGCGCCCCCCTCACCCCGGGTTGACCGGCCCCACCCCACCCGACGGCCGCGTTGCTGCCGCAGCAGGACAACCACCGGGAAAGTCGGGCGCTTCCATCCCACCCCACGAGCCGACCCGCCCTGGGCACGATGGTCCGCGATCTAGGGTGGGCCGGTTGCCGGTTGCCGGTTGCCGGTTGCCGGTTGCCCTGCGGCCTGCGGCCGAAGGACTGCCCGGCGACGGCCTATGCCAGCCCAGCGGAGGCCCGCGCCAGAGCCGTTCAGCGCGGTGCCCTACCTCGGGACGGCTGTTCGGCGTGGTGAGGGCCTACCTCGGGACAGTTGTTCAGCGAGGTAGGGGACCGCATCGGAAAGCCGTTCGGCGCGGTGGCGGCCTGCGTCGGGAAGCCGTTCGGCGCGGTGGTCTATGGCAGGCAGGCCGCTCGGGCAGCGACCCGCGTCACGGAGACCGCACAGCGCAGCGCGGCGACCCGTGTGAGGGCCGTTCGAGGCGGCGTGGGGTCAGGAGGACTGCTCGGCGGCGGCCTTGGCGCGCAGCGCCTCGTACTCCTTGAGGACCTGCTTGCGGGCCTTGGCGGACAGACGGTCCACGTAGAGCTTGCCGTTGAGGTGGTCGGTCTCGTGCTGGAAGCAGCGGGCGAGCTGGCCGGTGCCGTGCAGGGAGACGGGGTTGCCGTCGAGGTCGAAGCCGTTGCAGTGCACATGGTCGACCCGCGCGACATCGGCGTACGGGCCGGGCACTGACAGGCAGCCCTCGGAGTCGTTGTCCAGGGTGCGGTCACGATCGGGGAACTCGATGGTCGGGTTGACGACCACACCCTTGTGCTGGTCGCCCTCGGCGTCCTGGCAGTCGTAGACGAAGATCCGCAGATCGACCCCGATCTGGTTCGCGGCGAGCCCCACCCCGTTCGCGGCGTACATGCTCGCGAACATGTCGTCGGCCAGGTCTTTCAACGCCTGGTCGAACTCGGTGACCTCCTTGAGCGGCCGGTGCAGAACCGGTTCCCCAATGAGCGTGATCGGCCGCACGTTCCCCGACATTCCATCCCCTCCATCGGCGTTCCTCCCCGCCATGCTATTGCAGTCCGGCCCGCCCGGCGGCGCCCTCCACCACCCACACCGCGAACAGCCGACGAGCGACGGTCCAGACCCGAGAGCAGCAGAGCCGTGAACGGGACCGGACGACGGCGGAGCAGTGAGGTCTGGCTGGCAGAAGCCCGGGAGCGGGACCAGATGACGGCGGAGTAGCGGGTCTGGCCGAAGGAAGGCCAGAGGGCGGGACCGGCGATGGCGGAGCAGCGGGGTCCGGTCAGCGGAAAGCCAGAGGATGGGACCGGACGACGGCGGAGTAGCGAGGTTCGGCTAGCGGAAGGCCAGGGGACGGGCCCGGGCGATGGAGGAGGCGGGGCAGCCGGTGGAAAGCCGGGGGCAGGGCGGGATGAGGGCGGAGGAGCGGGGCTGGTCGGTGGAAGGCCAGGGGCGGGAGCGGATGGCGGCGGAGCGGCTGGGTCCGGCTAGCGGAAGGCCAGAGGACGGGACTGGATGATGGCGGAGCAGTGGGGTCCGGCCGGCGGAAGGGCAGGGGGCGGGAGCGGACGGGGGAAGGGGACCGAGGCCGAGGTGGATGGGAGGGCGAAGAGGCAGAGGCAGGGGACGAACAGCGGAGAAGGGGACGGCGCGCTGTCGCGGCGAGTACCTCGGCGCTCTGCCGGAGGGTGAGGGAAGGGCGGGAGTCAGGGTTGGAGGGTGGTGAAGGGAGGGTGCTCTTCGGAGGCTATGCGGACGGCCTGAGAGACCGAGGGGGCTACGGCGAGCTCGAAGACGCGCTGGGCCAGGGCCCGGGCGGGAAGGACGGGGCCCAGCCAGCGGGGGGCGTAGATACGGCGGGAGCGCCAGGCGATGCCGTGTTCGAGGGCGTCGATGCCGGCTTTGAGGGGAGGGACCCCGGTGAAGGTGGAGCCGCGGCCGCGGACGGCGGAGATGGCCTTGGTGTCGAAGCCGCGACGGGTCATGTCGGTGTCGAGCTCGGCGAAGTAGGCGACGCCGACTTTCGCCCCGGTGGGGCGAAGTTCGATGCGCAGAGTGTTGCCGAGAGCCTCCACCGCCGCTTTGGAGGAACTGTACGCACCGAGGAGGGGAGCGTGGACGGCGGCGGCGAGGGAGGCCACGACCAGGGCATAACCCCTCGGATGGGAAAGGTAAGGCCCGGCGGCGCGCAGCGTGTGGTACGTGCCGAGGACGTTGACCTGGAGCGTCTTCTCCAGGACGGCCGGGTCACCGGCGAGCATGGGCCACTGACAGGCGATGCCCGCGTTGGCGACGACGGTGTCCAGCCCTCCGACGGTCGAGGCGAGCGAGTCGACGGCGGCGGTCAGCTCCGCACGGTCCGCGACGTCCGCGGCCCGCCAGGGAGCCCCTCCGCACTCGGCGGCCACCTCCCGCAGCAGTTCGGGTTCCAGCCCGGCGAGCAGTACACGGGCGCCGCGCTGGTGAAGGCGGCGGGCGAGCGCCGCGCCGATGCCCCGGGCTGCGCCCGTGATGAGCACCCGGCGTCCACGCAGCGAAGGAGTACGCGTTCGCACCATGTCGGCGACGGTAACACCGGCGCCCTCCCGTTCGAAGACCCTGTTCTCAGGTTCCCCGATGCGATATGCGTTCCCACCACCCCAAAACACCGGTCGCCCACAAGGCGAGCAGACCATAGCCCGAATGGGTCGCAAGCAGGGGAGAGCCGAGGAACCAGGGGGAACGGTTCCCACCGCACTCAGGCCGATTCGGCATTGCTCAGGTTGACGCGAGAGGTGTTGCATCGGGAGCACCGAAGCCGAGGGGAGGCCGCGGGTCAAGCAGGTCGCAGGTGAGGAAGGCCGCGGTTGGGAGAACGGATCCCACCATGTTCAGGACGGCTCGGCATAGCCGGGATCGACGTGAAAGGCGTTGTGCCGGGACAGCCAGAAGCCAGGTGAGACACCGTGCTGGGCAGGCCGTAGGCAGGACAGGCAGCGGGTCGGGAACGGGCCCCACCGCGTTCAGGTAGCTCGGGATGACGGAAAGGCGTTACCCCAGGGGAGGAGGCCGCGGGTAAGGACGGTCCACGGGCGGAGGAACGGGCCCGCCCACGTTCAGGCCCACACGGCGCTGTTCGGGTCGGCTTGAAGGGCGTTGTTTCGGAGCCGGGAACCGGGAGAGCTACGGGGCCGACCAGCTGGGGGTGGGAATGGGCCCTACTCCCTTCAAGCCGACCCGAGTAACACCGGGTCGGCTTGAAGGGAGTGCCGGAAAGGGTCAGGAGTCGTGGGGAGCCACCGCCCTGGTCTCGCGTTGGACGCGTTCGATGCTGTCGTTGAGGCGGATGAGGTGGTCGGCGAGGGAGCGGATCTCGGCGTCGCTCCAGGAGGCCAGGACGCGGGTGAGGCCGGTGGTGAGCCAGGCGCGGTGACGGTGCAGGCGGGTCAGGCCCTGGTCGGTGATGCGGAACTTGCGGGCGATGCCGCCCTCGGGGTCGGGGATGCGCTCGACCAGACCGGCACGGACCATCGCGGCGGTCTGCCGGTTGACGGTGGAGGCGTCGAGTCCGAGTGCTTCGGCGAGTTGGCCGATGGACAGCGGTCCGCACGTCTCGATCCGGCTCATCAGGAGGTAGGCGCTGCGTTCCAGACGCCCGTCGGCGGGTTGCCGGGAGCAGTCGCCGATGGCGCCCATCGAGCTGTGCCGGCCGATCACCATCAACTCCCGCTCCACCCGGCCGATCACCTCGCCCCCTTCGGCAGCCGCACCCACCACACCCACCGAGCCCGCAGCACCCGCCACGCCTGCTGCACTAGTCACGCTTGCCGCGCCTGCTGTGCTCGTCGCGTTCGCTGCGCTGGTCGTGCTTGCCGTACTCATGGCGTTTACCGTGCCCGCTGCGTTCACGGCGTCCGGCGTACTCGTCGTATCAGTTACATCCGCTGCACTCGTCGCATCCGCTGCACTAGTTGCACCGGTTGTGCCTGTCGCGCTTGCCGCTTCTACCGCACCTGCTGCACTTGTCGTGCTCGCCGCACCCGCCGCGTTCACCGCACCAGTCGTGTTCGCCGTGCCCACAGCACGCGCTGAGCCCGCCGCGCTCCCCGTCCCCGCGCCTGTACCCGTATCCGCCGTATCCGGTGTGTCCGTCGGGCATGTGGTGTCCGCGGGGCCCTCGGTACTCGTGGGGGTGGCGGTGTTCGTGGTGTCCACTGCGTCGGCCGTGTTCATCGCGGAGCCTCCTCGCGGTCCTCCTTCCGGGTGGCGCCCCGCGCTCCCCCCGTGGGCGGCGGTGCCGGTAGTGCAGCCTACGGGGGAGTCGGCTCAGGCGCTGGCTTTCACCGTAGCCGGGGGCTGGGGGACGGGCGCGCGGCGTCCGGGAACGGCCAGGGAGATGAGGGCGGCGATGAGCGCCGCCACGGCGCCGAGGGCGAGGGTGGTGCGGAATCCCGCCTCGGAGGGGACGGTCGCGGAGCCGAGCGCCGTCGTCATGTGGGCGAGGATGACGCCCATCACCGCGGCGGAGGACGAGGTGCCGATCGAGCGGGCGAGGGAGTTCAGGCCGTTGGCGGCGGCGGTCTCCGACAGCGGCACCGCGCTCATGATGAGGGCCGGCATGGCGGCGTAGGCGAAGCCGATCCCCGCGCTGATGAGGACGGAGAAGACCAGGACCTGCCAGGGCGCGGACATCAGGACCAGCCCCAGGCCGTAGCCCGCGGCGACGATGAGGCTGCCGATCAGCAGGGCGGTCTTCGGGCCTCGCGTGGCCGTGAGCCGGGCGGCGAACGGGGACATCGCCATCATCATCAGCCCGCCGGGCGCCATCCACAGGCCGGCCTGGATCATCGTCTGGCCCAGCCCGTAGCCGGTGGATTCGGGGAGTTGCAGCAGCTGCGGGGTGGTCAGCGACATCGCGTACATGGAGAAGCCGATGAGGACGGAGGCGAGGTTGGTCATGAGGACCTGCCGTCCGGCGCTGACCCGCAGGTCGACGAGCGGGGCGGGGGTCCGCAGCTCCCAGCGTCCCCACAGCAGGAGGATGATGAGCGCGGCGGCGAACAGGCCGAGGGTGGTGGTGCTCGCCCAGCCCCAGTCGCCGCCCTTGGAGACGGCAAGCAGGAAGCACAGCAGTCCGGTTCCCAGCCCGAAGGCGCCGAGCAGGTCGAACCGGCCTCCGGCGCGGAGGGGGGACTCGGGGACGATCGCACGGATCAGCACGCCGATGACCAGGCCGGCGGTGGCCGAGAGCCAGAACAGGGCGTGCCAGTTGGTCTTCTGGGCGATGACCGCGGAGATGGGCAGTCCCAGCGCGCCGCCGACGCCCAGGGACGAGCTCATCAGCGCCATCGACGAGCCGAGGCGCTCGGGCGGCATGACGTCGCGCATCACGCTGATGCCCAGCGGGATGAGCGGGATGCCGAAGCCCTGCAGGGTCCGTCCGGCGACGACGGGGATCAGGTCGCTGCTCAGGGCGCAGATGAGGGAGCCGAGGGTGAGGAGCACCGTGCACACCAGCAGGAGGCGGCGCTTGCCGTAGAGGTCGCCGAGCCGGCCGAAGACGGGGGTGGCCACCGCTGCCGCCAGCAGGGTGGAGGTGACGGCCCAGGAGGCGTTGGCGGCGCTGGTGTCCAGGAGTTCGGGCAGGTCCTGGATGAGCGGGACGATGAGGGTCTGCATCAGCGAGACCACGATGCCCGCGCCGGCCAGGACGGCGACGACCACGCCGCTGTGCGGCGCGCGGGGGGATGCGTTCAAGGGGGGTACTCCTGCGGGAAGGTAATGTGCATGGTGCACAGATTATGTATTTTACATACATAATCTTCAGGGGTCTTGGAGTCCGAGGAGACGCCCGTCACATCGGCGGCGCCCCGCGGCCGGGAGGCAGGGTGAGCGCACCCCTTCACCGAGCGGACGCGTTCCTATGCGTGCGAACCGCCTCGAGTTCCATGCCGCCCATCCATGCGGGGCACGCGGACGACCCCCGAGGAAAGAAGCGGTACCTGGGACTGTCCCATGCGCACGACCGCCGGCACCACCGGGCGGCGGCGGGACGGTCCGCGCCGGTCCACGCCCATCCCCCTGGCCGAGCCGATTCCACGACCGACGGACTCGGGCCGGTCACGGACGTCGCCCGGGGGAGCGGCCATCGACGAGTTGTCCACAGGCGACGCACGCCTGGCGGCGTGCTGCTGGTGGCTGTGAGCGCGCTGGCGCGCTGGACGTTCCACAGGTGACGCACGTTTGGCGGCGTGTTGCTGGTGGCTGTGAGCGCGCTGGCGCGCTGGACGTTCCACAGGTGACGCACGTTTGGCGGCGTGTTGCTGGTGGCTGTGAGCGCGCTGGCGCGCTGGACGTTCCACAGGTGACGCA
>JAFACJ010000647.1 GCA_023425615.1 Actinomycetes bacterium | reverse complement strand
TGCGCCGCGGGCGGGAGAGGTTCTGGTTCATCCGGCGAGCCTCACCGTTCCGCCCTGGCCCCAGAACACATAGGACAGCAGCAGGTTGAGGGTCACGATCGTGACGATCGACAGGCGGATCGCGCGGCCGGCCGCGGTGCCCACACCGACCGGGCCGCCGCTGGCGTAGTAGCCGTAGTAGCAGTGGATGGTGATGACGGCGAAGGAGAACACCGCCACCTTGATGCAGCTGAACAGCAGGTCCTGCAACGGCAGGTAGAGGTGGAAGTAGTAGTCGTAGACACCCGGCGCCAGCCCGAAGAACGAGGTGGAGATGAACCTCGTGGAGAAGAAGCTGGCGAACAACGCGATGAGGTAGAGCGGCACCAGCGCGATGAGCGCGGCCGCCACGCGGGTGGCGATGAGGTAGGCGAAGGAGTTGATGCCCATCACCTCGAGGGCGTCGATCTCCTCGCTGATGCGCATCGCACCGAGCTCCGCGGTGAACGCCGAACCGCACTGGGCGGCCAGCGCGATCGCCGCGATGATCGGGGTGATCTCACGGACGTTCACGAAGCTGCCGACCAGGCCCATGAAGGACTCGGCGCCGATGACCTGGAGGCCGGTGAAGACCTGGAGGCCCACCTCGGTGCCGACGAACAGCGACATGGTGAAGGTCACGAAGACCATGCCGCCGCCCACGACCGTGCCGCCCACGCCGATGACGATGTCGCTGACGTGCTGGCCGACCGTCTTGGCGTACTTGAACCGGAAGATGATGTCGCGGAACAGATAGAGCAGGACGCGGCCCAGGAAGATCGGCCAGCCCGACAGCCCGGCGAACTTCTCGACCGCGGCCGTGGAGTTCCTGCTCACGCCGAGCGCGGCCCTGCGGGGAACGTTGGTCAGCATCGCGTCTCAGATCTTGGGGGGGTAGGCGATGACATAGATGGTGGTGATCACGTAGTTGAAGGCGAACACGAGCAGCAGCGCCACGACGGTCCCCTGGTTGACCGCGCGGCCCACGCCGACCGGGCTCTGCTCGCAGCTCATGCCCTTGTAGCAGGCGACCATCGCCGCGATCAGGCCGAACAGCCACGCCTTGAACAGCGTGACGATCAGGTCGGAGATCCGCAGCAGGCTGAGCGCCCCGTCGAAGTAGGCGCCTGGTGTGACGTTCTGCAGGAGCACGTTGAAGAAGAAGCCGCCGATCGCTCCCGAGAGGATGACCAGCGAGGAGAGCATGGTGGCGACCAGACTGGACGCCCACATGCGCGGGGTGACCAATCGGTGGATCGGTTTGACGGCCATCACCTCCATGGCCGACAACTCATCCCTGATCCGCCGCGCACCCATGTCCGACGTCATCGCCGAACCGCCCGCGCCCGCGATGATCAGGGCGGCCGCGATCGGCGCCACCTCACGGACCAGGCCCACGACCACCGCGCCGCCGGTCGCCGACTGCGCACCCAGCTGCCCCGCCAGGTCACCGACCTGGAGCGCGACGGTCGCGCCCAGAGGAAGCGCGATGAGGATGACCGGCAAGGTGGTGACGCGGGCCAGGAACCAGCACTGCTCGACGAACTCCCAGAACCAGTTCCGTACGTCCCAGGTGCGTCTCAGCCCTTCGAGGGCGATGGTGAACAGGTCCCCGATCTGAGTGAGCACCTGGCGGATCCGGCTGGTGACCAGCACCGGCACGCTCGCCACAGGGCCACCTCCGTCCAGTAATGGATCGTTTACTGACCAAGCGCTTGGTACCGTAACCTGCGTCACACCACGACCACAAGGGGTACGAGACAAGATCCGGAGAAAGGTGAAAGCGGCCGGACTTTCACAGCTACCACTTCCCTTTCGCACCGTGTGGCCGACATGCGCCCGCGGCCAGCCCCGGCCATCCGGCCGCAACCCCTTGCACATGCCGCGCCTTCGGCTCCGAGCGGTCCGGGGTACCTCAATCAGTAACCACTTACTTAAATCGGCTAGGGTGTTCTCCGACGTCAGGAGCTACCTGTGAGGAGGCCCGGTGGACTTCACCCTGCCGGAGAGCGCGCAAGCCGTCCGGGACGGCATCTCGGCCATCACCGCCAAGTACGGGTACGAGTACTGGGACAAGTGCGACGCCGACCACCGCTGGCCCGAGGAGGTCTTCCGCGACCTCGCCGAAGGCGGCTGGCTCGGCCTCGCCGTCCCCGAGGAGTACGGCGGCGGCGGGCAGGGCCTGCTGGAGCTGGCCGTGGCCCTGGAGACCCTGGCCGCCTCCGGCGCCGGCGCCGCCGCGTCCTTCATCTACCTGCTCACCCCCGGCTTCGGCGCGCTCACCATCGCCCGCCACGGCACCGAAGCGCAGAAGCGGCGGTTCCTGCCGCGCCTGGCCACCGGGGAGATCGAGACCTGCTTCGCGCTCACCGAGCCCGACGCCGGCAGCAACGCCATCAACATCGCCACCCACGCCCGCCGCGACGGCGACGGCTGGCTGGTCAAGGGCCAGAAGATCTGGATCTCCGGCGTCGAGCGCGCCGACCACATGCTGCTGGTCACCCGCACCATCCCCGCCGCCGAGGCCAGGCCGCGGACCTCGGGCTTCACCGTCTTCCTCGTGGACGTGAAGGCGGCGGTGGAGGCGGGCACCCTCACCTTCCAGCCGATCCCCAAGATGGGCACCAACACCGTCGCCTCCAGCATGGTCTTCCTCGACGACCTGCGGGTCACCGAGGAGGACGTCCTCGGCCGCATCGACGGCGGCTTCGCGGTGCTGTGGGACATCCTCAACCCCGAGCGCATCCTGGCCGCGGCCTCCGGCGTCGGCGGCTCCGAGGCGGCGCTGCGGATCGCGGTCGACTACGCGACCGACCGCGCGCCCTTCGGCAAGCCCATCGGCACCAACCAGGCGCTAGCCTTCCCCCTCGCCAAGATCAAGGCGCAGACGGAGCTGGCCCGGCTGATGACCTACAAGGCGGCCTGGCTGTGGGACCGCGCGCTGCCGTGCGGCTCGGAGGCCAACATCGCCAAGCTCACCGCCTCCGAGGCCGCCTGGATGGCAGCGGACCGCGCCTTCCAGACGCACGGCGGCATGGCCTACTCACTGGAGTACCCGGTGGCCCGCATGTTCCGCGACGCCCGGATCGGCAAGAACATCCCGGTCGCCGAGGAACTCGTCCTCGCCCACATCGCCCAGCACGACCTGGGTCTGCCCAAGAGCTACTGAGCGCGTCCCTCCGGTGGCGCGGCCCCCGGATCCCGAGACGCCGCGGCTACGTGGTCGACGCCTGCGCCAGCGCCTGGAAGAGGCGCAGGTCGTCGCCCTCCTCGGGGTGCCACTGCACCGCGACGCCGAAGCGGTGGCCCTGGAGCTCCAGCGCCTCGATCACCTGGTCGCCCGCCCAGGCGACGGGGACAAGGCCGCGCCCCGGGTGCTCCACCGCCTGGTGGTGGTAGGTCGGGACGTCGGCGATCTCACCGAGGATCCGGCCGGTCAGGCTGTCGGGGCTGATGCGCACCCGGTGCCTGGCGAACCGGCCCGGCTGCGGCAGGTGCCCGTCGTGCCCCACCGCGTCGGGCAGGTGCTGGATCAGGGTGCCGCCCTGGACGACGTTCAGCAGCTGCATACCGCGGCAGATGGCGAGGAACGGCTTGTCGGCGTCGGCGGCGGCGCGCAGCAGCGCAGACTCCCATCTGTCGCGCGCCAGGTCCGGGGTCCCGGTGCGCTCGTGCGGCCGCGCCCCGTACCTGGCCGGCTCGACGTCGGGGCCGCCGGCGACCACGAGCCCGTCCAGGCCGTCGAGGAGCCTGCCGATCCCGTCGAGCCCGGCCAGCGGCGGCAGCATCACCGGCACCCCGCCGCCGCGCTCCACCGAGCGGGGGTAGGAGAGTGCCAGCAGCGCGGCCTCGCGGACCCAGACGCCCCAGCGCGCGGCCTCCTGGTAGGTCGTGATCCCGATCAGCGGCTTGGTCATCCACGCCCCCTTCCGTCACACAGGTAGCTTGCCGTAATCCGGCAGCGGGCGCAGCCCCCTCAAGCCTTCCCACCTTATCCCGCCCAATTCCACAAGTCGGAACACAAGAGAAAGGAGTCCATTCAACTCCCGGAGAACTTCATATACCCACCTCTTTGGACGAATCGCTGGAGCTTCCCCACCTGGGATGTCACACTCCGGGCAAGCGATCGGCGCGCTCAGGGAGCGTGATTTCGACATGTCCTCCGACCCTTCGCCGGTCAGGGAGACCTTTCTTCTCCTCGAACCGCACATGACCACGGTGTCCGCATATTTCTACGGCAGGCTCTTCGCCGAGAACCCCGCCTTGCGCACGATGTTCCCCCCGTCCCTCGACCTCCAGCGCACCCGGTTCCTCCAGTCGCTGGGCCGGATCGTGGCGGGCCTGGACGACCCCGTGGCCCTGGAGGGGTACCTGGCCGCGCTGGGCCGCGACCACCGCAAGTTCGCCGTCCTCGACGAGCACTACACGGCCATGGGCTCCGCGCTCCTGGCCACCCTCGCCAGATTCCTCGGCCACGACTGGACGCCGCGGGTGCGCGACGCGTGGGCGGACGCCTACACCGCCATCGCCGACGCCATGAAGGAGGCGGCGCGCGCCGACGCCGAGCACTCCCCCGCCTGGTGGATCGGCGAGGTCGTCGGGCACGAGCGGCGCGCCGCCGACCTGGCCGTCCTCACCGTGCGGCCCGACCAGCCGCTCCCCTATATCCCCGGCCAGTACGTCACCGTCCAGACCGCGCACTGGCCGCGGATCTGGCGGCCCTACTCCGTCGCGAGCGCCCCGCGCGCCGACGGGCTGCTCCCCCTGCACGTCAGGGCGCTGCCCGGCGGCTGGGTGAGCGGCGCGCTGGTGCGGCGCACCAAGGCGGGCGACTCGCTGCTGCTCGGGCCCGCCCTCGGCGGCATGGTCCTGGAC
>JAFACJ010000639.1 GCA_023425615.1 Actinomycetes bacterium | reverse complement strand
CTACATCAAGGGCACCTACGGGCACTTCCACACCGAGCACCCCGACGAGGACGGCACCGGGATCCTCGCCGTCTACAAGGGCGCCATCGCCGTCAACAGGGACGGCCGCCGGTTCGTCGACGAGTCGCGCAACTACAAGGAGATCGGCGACGCCGCGCTCGTCCAGCCCGGCGTGACCACCTGGCAGGTCTTCGACGCCCGGACGATGGCCCTGTCCAACGACGAGGTGCCGATCTATGAGTTCGCGGGCCGCGAACGCGCCGGGATGCTCCTCCGAGCCGACACGGTCGCCGGCCTCGAAGCCGCGATCGGGCTGCCCGAGGGGTCCCTTCAGGAGACCGTCGCGCGGTACAACGCGGCGATCAAGGCCGGCCTGCCCGACCCGCTCGGCCGCGCCCACCTCTCCGGCGGGGTCGGGGAGCCGACGCCGATCGAACGGCCGCCGTTCTACGCCCACCCGTCGGGGACGGTCGTGCTCGCCACGTACTGCGGGCTCACCGTCGACACCCGGATGCGGGTCCTCGACTGGTGGGGCGAGCCGATCGAACGGCTTTATGCCGCGGGCGAGATCGTCGGCGGCTTCCACGGTGCCGGCTACATGACCGGCACCTCCATCGGGAAATCGGGTGTCTTCGGCCGGATCGCCGGCCTGCACGCCGCGGCTGAGGAGAGCGAGCTGGAATGGTGAGGACGACGGAGCTGTTCGACCTGTCGGGAAAGGTGGCGCTGGTCATCGGGGCGGCGGCCGGAGGGCTCGGCGAGCGTGCCGCCAAGGCGCTGGCCGGGGCCGGGGCCATCGTCGCCGTCGCGGACCTGGCCGCGAGCAGGGCGGAGCTCTCGGCCACCGCCAGGTCCTGCTGGACCGGCGGGCACCAGGCCGCGGAGAACCAGGCCAGCGAGCACCGGGTCGACGTGACCGACGAGAGGGCGGTCGCCCGCCTCTTCGAGAACGTCATCGCCGCGCACGGACGGCTCGACATCGTCGTCAACGCCGCCGGGATCATGCTGCGCAAGCCCTACGACGAGACCACCGTCGAGGAGTTCGAGCGGGTCGTCCGGGTCAACCTCACCGGCACCTGGCTGGTCGGCCGCGAGGCGGGCAAGGCGCTCACCCGGCAGGGCACCGGCGGCCGGATCGTCAACCTCACCACCGTCTACGCCGAACGGGTCGGACCCGTCCCCGAGTCCGCCTACTACTCCTCCAAGGCGGGGGTGGTGAACGTGACGCGGTCGCTGGCCAGCGAGCTCGGGCCGCACGGGATCACCGTCAACTGCCTGGCCCCCGGCGTCTTCTACCCCACCCAGATGACCGCCCCCCTCGGCGCGCAGCCCGACCGGCTGCAGTGGTTCGCCGACCGCACCATGCTCGGCCGCCTCGGCGACCCCGACGCCGACTTCGCCGGCCCCCTGCTCCTGCTGGCGAGCCCCGCCTCCGCGTACATGACCGGCCAGGTCGTCTACGTCGACGGCGGCTGGTCCGCCTGGTAACCCGCCCCACCGAACGATCAAGGACATCGCGATGACCGCCACGAAGAAGGCACTCCTCATGCTCGACTACCAGGTCGCGCTCTGCGAGGAGGGGCCCTACCTGCGCATGCCGCCGCTCGCCGCCCAGATCGCCGAGCGCGGCGTGCTCGCAACCGCCGAGAAGGTGCTGACCGCCGCCCGCAGGGCCGGAGTGCTCGTCGCCCATGTACGGCTCGCCTTCGACCCCTCCTACCGGCTGCGCACCAACCGGCTGCCGCGCTTCGACCCCTACGAGCACAACCGCGCGATGCTCGCCGACTCCCCCGAGGCCCAGATCGTCGCGGCGCTCGCGCCGATCGCTGGCGAACCCGTCATCGACAAGGGCTGCGTCGACCCGTTCGTCGGCACCCCGCTGCGCGAGGTGCTGGCCGCCGAGGGGATCACCGAGGTGGTCCTCGGCGGCGTCGCCACCAACCTCGTCGTCGAGTCCGCCGCCCGGCACGCCTCCGACTCCGGCCTCCAGGTGACCGTCGTGGAGGACATGTGCGCCTCCTTCCGCGCCGACTTCCACGAGTTCTCCGTGACGAACATGCTGCCGCTGTTCGGCTCCGTGGTCGGCTCCGCCGAGCTCCAGTTCTGAAAGAAGGCGAGTCATGACCGAACAGACGCACCGCTATGACGTGGTGGTGGTCGGCGGCGGCGTCGCCGGCCTCTCGGCGGCGGTCTCGGCGGCCGAGAAGGGCGCGCGGGTCGCCGTCCTCGAACGCTCGACCGCGGCCGAGACCGGCGGCAACACCCGCCACACCGAGGCTTTCCTCCGGATGAAGTCGATCGAGGAGGTCGCGGACGGCTTCGAGGACGTCCTCGTCGATGACTTCATGGGCCACCCCGACCCGTCGATCGTCAACGACGCGGTCCTCCCGCCGCACCGGCAGAGCCCCCTCTACCGCGCCACGCACACCGTCGACCCCGACTACGTGGCCACGCTCGCCGAGCAGGCGCCCAAGGCCCTGGCCTGGATGAGCGGCCACGGCGTCCGCTTCGACTCCGTGCCGACCCCGTTCCTCACCCAGTCCACGACCCGGATGGCACCGGTCGGCGGCGGCCTCGCCATCATCGAGACCATGGGCGAGGCGGCCCGCGGGCTCGGCGTGGAGTTCCACTTCGAGACCACGGCCCGCAGGCTCACCTTCTCCGAGCGCGGCATCGACGGCGTGTTCGCCCACACCCCGAACGGCCCCGCCGTCTTCGAGGGTGCGGTCGTGCTCGCCAGCGGCGGCTACCAGGGCAACTTCGAACTGATGGCCCGCTACCACGGCGAACGTGCGCTGACCTGCCGTCCGGTCGCCAAGGGCGGCAACTACAACAAGGGCGAGGGCCTGG
>JAFACJ010000637.1 GCA_023425615.1 Actinomycetes bacterium | reverse complement strand
GTGCACGGGCGCGCCACCTCGCTGGTGCTGTTCACCGGCCATCTGTCGGAGGGCAATCTGCGGCTGTATCGGCGCCTGGGCTACGGCGAGTTCCGCCGCGAGCGGGTCGCCGACCACCTGGTGCTGGTGCATCTGCGCAAGGCACTGGGCTAGGGTGCGGTTGGCCCGCGATCACCGCGGGCCGCGGCGGGTCGCGGTGGGACGGCCGCGGCAGAGGAGGCGGAGTTGAGCACGCTACGAGTGGGCCTGACCGGCGGGATCGGGTCGGGCAAGAGCGAGGTCTCACGGCGGCTGGTGGCGGCGGGGGCGGTGCTCATCGACTCCGACGCGCTGGCCCGCGAGGTCGTCGCACCCGGCAGTGAGGGCCTTGCCCTGGTCGTCGCGGAGTTCGGCGCCGGGGTGCTCACCGCGGAGGGGACGCTGAACCGGGAGAAGCTGGGCTCGATCGTCTTCTCCGACCCGGAGAAGCTGGCGAGGCTCAACGCGATCACCCATCCGCTGATCGGCGCCAGGAGCGCCGCGCTCCAGGAGGCGGCGCCCGCGGACGCGGTGATCGTCTTCGATGTGCCGCTGCTGGCGGAGAACGGCATGGGCTCGCTGTATGACCTGGTGGTCGTGGTGGACGCCCCGGTGGAGACCCAGCTCGCGCGGCTGACCGGACTGCGCGCGATGAGCGAGGAGGAGGCGCGCAAGCGCATCGCCGCCCAGGCGACACGGGAGCAGCGGCTCGCCATCGCCGACCGGGTGATCGACAACTCCGGCACGCTGGAGCAGCTGGCCGAGCAGGTGGACCGGCTGTGGGAGGACCTCCAGAAGCTCAGGCACTGAGGGCGCTCAGTCCCGGAGCAGCTCGCGCAGGACGTCGGGCCGGTCGGTGGTGATGCCGTCCACCCCGGCGCCGATCATGCGGAGCATGGTCTCGGGGTCGTCGACCACATGGACGTAGAGGCCGAGCCACCGCTGGTGCACGCTCCTGATGTACTCGGGGGTGGCGAACCTCTTGGCGGGGTGGACGACGTCGGCGTACCCGAGCAGCCCGAACAGCTCGGTCTCGTCCGGCTGCCCGAGGACCGCGCTCCGGATGCGGGGGAGCGCCTTGCCGACCGCCTTCACGGAGCGCCAGGAGTAGCTCTGGACGGTGAGGTGCGCCGAGCCCGCCCAATAGGGGTCGGCCTTGACGCGGGAGACGAACCGGTCGGTGAGGCCGGGGTACTGCTCGGGGCTCTTCAGTTCCACCAGGGCTCCGGCGCCGGTGGCCTTGATGGTGCGCAGCGCTTCGGTGAGCGTCGGCACCCGCTCGTCCTCGAACCCGGGACCGAACCAGGATCCGGCGTCGAGCCCCTTGATCTGCGCGAGGGTCAGGTCCCGCACCCGCCAGGGCTTGAGCTTGGGGAAGCGCTCCTCCACGTCGGTGGTGCGGGCGAGCGTGGGGTCGTGGACGACGACGAGTTGATGGTCCTTGGTCTGCCGGATGTCCAGCTCGATGAGGTCGGCTCCCATCCGTCCGGCGGCCTTGAAGGAGGCGAGGGTGTTCTCCGGGGCGTAGGCGGAGGCGCCGCGGTGGGCGATGACCTGCACGTTCGCCGAGGCCGCGCGCTTCTCGTCGGCGGACGCCGCGGATCCGGAGGCGAGGATCCAGACAAAAACCGATGAAACCGACAAGAAAAGTAGGTTATTGGGCCGCAGCATGCGGTCGATCCTCCGCTGGACAAGGGGTCGGGTCCCACGGCGCACCGGTGCCCTCGGGGCCGGCCGGCGGGTGAGTGATGACCACCGTAGGGCAATCCCGGATCACTCACCAGTTCCACAAGGGGCGTCCAACCCCTAAAACCCCAGAGGCGGCATGGCGCAGGTTCAGAACTGGCGCAGCGCCCGCAGCACGTCGGGGCGGTTGGTGGTGATGCCGTCGACTCCGGCGTTGATCAGCCGGCGCATGGTGGCCTGGTCGTCCACGGTGTAGACGTAGACCTCCATCCAGCGCTGGTGCGCGTTCGCGATGTAGGCGGGGGTGACGGTCTTCGCGGCGGGGTGGACGGCATCGGCGTACCACCGGAGGCCGAGGAGCCTGTCCTCGGCGGGGTGGCCGAGAACGGCGCCGCGCACCGCGGGGAGCGCTTCGTTGACCGCCTTCACGTACCGCCAGGAGAAGCTCTGGACGGTGAGGCGCTCGGAATTCGTCCAGTAAGGGTCGGCCTTGAGGCGGGAGACGAGCCGGCCGGTGAGGCCGGGGTACTGCTCGGGGTTCTTCAGTTCCACCAGGGCTCCGGCGCCGGTGGTCTTGATGGTGCGCAGCGCCTCGGTGAGCGTCGGCACCCGCTCGCCCTTGAACTTGGGGTTGAACCAGGATCCGGCGTCGAGCCTCTTGATCTGCTTGAGCGTGAGGTCCTCCACCCGCCAGGGCTTGAGCTTGGGGAAGCGCCTCTTCACGTCGGTGGTGCGGGTGAGGGTCTTGTCGTGGACGGCGACGAGTTCGCGGTCCTTGGTCTGCCGGCTGTCCAGCTCGATGAGGTCGGCGCCCATCCGTCCGGCGGTCCGGAACGAGGTGAGGGTGTTCTCCGGGGCGTAGGCGGAGGCGCCGCGGTGGGCGATGACCTGCACGTTCGTCCAGGATCCGCGCTCCCACGCCTCGGGCTTGGAGACGGCGGCGGCGGGGCCGGAGAGGGCGGCGGGGGCGCAGACGGTGAGGACGGCGAGACCGGCCAGGAAGGACGTGCTGGTCCGTGGCATGGCGGATCTTCCTCCGCTCAGGGTCGTGGCGGCCCCACTATGCCCGTGCCAGGTGACGTCACCATGGTCGGCCGGTGGGCGGACGGTGACCACCGTAGGGCAATTCGGTGACGCCTGCCAGCAGGCGGAAAGGCGCACCGCCCCCATGGTCCCCCGCGTGCCGCCGTTTCGTGGGGATCTCCGAGGTGGGGAGGGGGACACGCCGATGGAATCGCTAAAAGGCATGCTTTATCAAAAGCTCTAAGAATTCACCAAGAAATGGGCATGTGGCGTACTCTGCGCTTTCTGTCCGGGAATGGGGGGCTTAGCGTGACGATTGGCGGAGATCCCGACGGAGGAGCGCGAAGTGGCGGACAGGGGTTCCCGGGACCAGGGCCGGGACGGGCCCGAGACCGGGCGCGGACGCGGGCCCGAGTACGGGCCCGGACGCGCACGGCCCGGGCGCGGCGAGCC
>JAFACJ010000610.1 GCA_023425615.1 Actinomycetes bacterium | reverse complement strand
CACCGGCTGCGCGTCCACGTCAGCAGCGGCGCCTACCCCAAGATCGCCAGCAACCCGGGGACGGGCGAGCCGATCGGCTCGGCGCGCAAGGCCGTCGCCGCCGAGCAGGAGGTCTTCCACGACCCGTCGCGCCCCTCGGCCCTCCTGCTTCCGGTGGTGTGAAGTTCACCTTCTGGAGTGACGACCGGGACGGAACACCATGCGACGATCAGTAATGTGAACTTTCTGATCAAAATCGTCATCACGGCGGCCTCGCTGGCCGCCGCCGCCTACTTCCTGGACGGGATCAGCGTCCCCGGCACCGACAACGGCGAGCGCGCCCTCACCCTCCTCGCCGTCGCCGTCATCTTCGGTGTCATCAACGCCCTGCTGAAGCCGGTCATCAAGACGCTCGGCTGCGCCTTCTACATCCTGACCCTCGGCCTGTTCGGGCTGGTCGTCAACGCACTCCTCCTGCTGCTCACCGAGCAGATCGCCGGGGAGCTGGACCTGCCGTTCCAGGTCGACGGGTTCTGGCCGGCCCTGTGGGGCGGGATCATCATCGCGGTCGTCGGCTGGGGCCTCGGCCTCGTCCTGGACCGCGAGGACTGACGGCGCCGCTCAGCGGGCGACGCGCAGCTGCGCCCTGGAGACCGTCACCGCCCGCGCGCCCTGGTTGACCAGGTCGACGCGGTAGCTGCGGCCGCCGACGCACCACATCACCCCCGAGAGGGTGTACTCCACCTTCGTGCCGTTGCCGATCTTGTCCTCGCCGAAGAGGTCCTTGACCCGCGTCCCCCCGTCGTACTCGGCGAACGCCAGCTTCAGCTTCTCGCCTCGCGCCTGGCCGTCGACGACCGCGCCGAGCGTCACCAGGTGCCAGTCACCGGTCTTGGCGGTCCAGGCGGGGCCGTCGCCGTGCAGCCCCGAGGGGTCGCTGTACTCGGCGGTCCACGGGATCGACAGGCGCGCCCCGGCCTGGACGGTGAGGGCGTCCTTGATCCCCAGATTGAGCACGATCTTCAGCGTCTCGTCGGCCGGAGGCTCGGGCTTCGGCTCGGGCTCGGGCTCCGTCGTCCCCTTGGGGCGCGGCGCTCCGTCCTTCACCCACGCGTACAGCTTCGGGCCGGGGCAGTCGGTGGAGTAGCCGTCACGGTGCCCCTTGATCTCCTTGCCCGCCGCGCCCTTCTCCCTGACGTACTCGATGGCGTCGCGGATGCCGTGCAGCATGTCGTCCGGCGGCGTCACCAGGCCCTTGTTGCCGACCATGCCGAGCACGGCGTAGTGGCCGGTGTTGAGCCCCGCGCCGTTGGCGGCCGGAAGCCGGTGCAGGCCGCGCCCCTCGAAGACGTAGCGGTGCGGACAGGCCGCGAAGCTGTAGCCGATGTCGTTCCAGCCGTTGCCGTCCATGTGGCCGTTCTGGATCTGGCGCATCAGCGCCGCGCACCGGTCGTGGTCGTCGACCAGGCGCGGGTCGACGGTGCTGCCGGTGTAGTGCACCTTCACCCCGCGGGTCGAGGCGAGGTACGACGCCTGGCTGCGCGGCGAACGTGCACCCCACTGCTTGCGGGTCACGAGCTTCACGGGGATCCCCTTCTCCGGGCGGTCACTCCTGAGGCGACCGTACTCCCGCCCGCGCTCAGACGGCGGTGTCTTTCTGTGACTTGTTCCCCCCTTCAAGAAGAACCTCCAGTTTCTCCCCCAATTCGGCGCGGACGCGTTCCTCCATGGCGCGCGCCACGAACGGGTTGACCACCATCTGCACCAGCGGGCGCATCCTGCGGATGACCTCCGCCACCCGTGCCGCGTCCTCGCCGAGGATGTCGGCGTCCTCGATCACATGGTCGTTGACGAGGTCGACGAACCGCCCCGCGATGACCTCGCAGTCCCGCCGGATCTGCCCGGCGATGTCCAAGACGGCCTCCGGCGGGATGCCGCCGGCGACGAGTTCCGCCCCGACGTGCAGCAGCCGGGGACTGGGGATGCGGAACCTGTCGCCCTCCGGCACGATCAGGCCGAGCTCGACGGCGCGGGCCAGGCGCTCCTCGATCTCCTCCGGCGAGGCGCCGGGGCCGAAGCTCGCGACGAGTTCCTCGTGCGTCGCCCAGCCGGGGATCTCATCGGTCCAGGGGTCGGTGAGGACCTTCTCCAGGCCCAGGACGTCGCCGACGTCACGGCCCGCCTCCCACGCCCCGACGAGATCGCTGATGTTGGCGAGGGTGTAGCCGCGCTCCAGCATCTGGCCGATCAGGCGCAGCCGGGCGAGGTGAGCATCGTCATAGATGCCGACACGGCCCTTCAGACGTGGCGGCGGCAGCAGGCCCCTGTCCTGGTAGGAGCGGATGTTGCGCACGGTCGTACCCGCGGTCTGCGCCAGTTCGTCGATCCGGTACTCGCGCATCGGCGCCTCCCCCGCTTGACCTGGTGACTCCGGGCGTACGAATCTTACGCCTGACGAAAACGAGACATTGACCGATGTAATGGTGGTGGCCCGGCATGGCGGAGACACGCGAGGTCGAGGAGCTCCTCCTCGGCGAACCACTGCTGTTCACCACGCGCGACGTGGAGGACAAGTCAGGCATCGACATGGAGCTCGGGCTGCGGATCTGGTCCGCGCTCGGCTTCCCCACCCCGCCCGAGGACGCCCTCGCCTTCACCGAGGAGGACGTCACCGCCATGCGGACCATCCGCGAACTCCTCGAACACGAGTACGTCGATGAGGAGATGGTGCTCCAGCTCTCCCGCGGCGTCGGGCAGACCATGAACAGGCTCGCGCACTGGCTCGGCGAGGTCTGGCTGGAACGCCTCGCCGAACACCTCGTGAAACCCGGCGACCCCGTCACCGACGACACCGTCGCCGCCGCCCTCACCGCCAGCGCCGAACTCCGCCCCAAATTCGAGAACCTGCTGCTGCGCGGCTGGCGCCGGCAGCTCGCCGCCGTCGGCGTCAGCGCCCTCACCGGCACCGCCTCGGCGACCGCCGACCCCGCCGCGGGCACCGCCACCCTCGCCGTCGGCTTCGCCGACATCGTCTCCTTCACCCGGCTCAGCAGGCGCCTCGACGCCGACGGGCTCGCCGGGCTCGTCGACCGGTTCGAGACGGGCGCCGCGTCGATCGTCGCCGCCCTGGGCGGACGGGTGATCAAGACACTGGGGGACGAGGTGCTGTTCACCGCGCCGGACGCCGCCTCGGGCGCGGAGATCGCCCTGCGGATCTCCGAACGGTCGGAGGACACCGACTTCCCCAAGGTGCGGGTCGGCGTCGCCTACGGCGAGGTGATCCTGCGGCTCGGCGACGTGTTCGGGACTCCCGTCAACCTCGCCGCCCGGCTGACGGCCGCCGCCCGGCCCGGCACCGTCCTGGCCGCGCCCGAACTGGCGGCGGCGCTGCCGTCCTCGGGCGGCCACGCGTTCAAACGGCTCAAGGCACGCCAGCTCCAGGGCCTCGGGAAGGTCAGGCCCTGGCTGCTGCGGCGGCCCTGAGACCGGGCACGCCCTCGGCGGCGGCCCGTCGAGACCGTCACGTCACAGGAGGGAGAGGCTCCAGGTGACGGTCACCTGGCTCCGGCTCCCGTCCGCGGTGTTGGTGAACGAGACGACTGCCGACCCGGCCAGCCGGACCAGGCTGAGCGGCAGCTTCACCGTCAGGGAGTAGACCTCCCCCTCGGACAGGACACCCGCCTGCGTCCCCAGCGCGATCCGGGAGCTGTCGGTCTCGGCCGTCCAGGGAACCGAGCCGTTCGCGGCCTGGAGCTGGATCTGCGCCGTCCGGCTCGTCCCGATCTCCACCAGCGGGGTGACGACCTTGAGCACGGGCGCCGCCACGAGGGCGGGCTGCTGCGCCGGCTGCTGGCCGCCCTGCGGCGACCCCTGGTCCTGGCTCTGCCCCGGGCTCTGCGACGGGTTCTGCCCCTGGGGCTGGTTCTGGCCCTGCCCCGGGCTCGACGACGGCGACGGCGACGCGCCCGACCCCGGAGAGGACTGCGGCGACGGGGTGCCCTGCGGGGTGGCCTCGGGCTCGGAGAGGTCGTCCTCGATCTCGGCCGGACCCGACGAGACCGGCGTGCCCGGCCCCACCGGCGTCAGCGGATCGGCGGCCCGCACGTCCCCGCTCCCCGGGCCAGGCCCGGTGGGCTTCACCACCACCGGCTGCTCCGTCTCGTCCTGCCCCGGCGGCCACGACAGCGTCGGCAGCCCCAGTTCCGGGCCGATCAGGAAGACGGCGAGGAGCGTCACCACGAACGTCATGGCCATCCCGCCGCCCGCCAGCAGCCAGCGCCGCCCCAGCGGCGAGGGGACGTCCGGCTGCCGCGGCAGCCCCTCGGGAGTGAGATGCCCGCCCTTGGCGGAGATGTCGGCCCGGTAGCCCGCGAGCTCGGGATCCGTCCCCGTGTGCAGCACCCGCCTCCGCAGCTGCGGAGGCGGCACCGGCGCGGGCGGCGCCTGCATCAGGACCGCGAGCGACGTGGCAGCCCTCCGCCGGCAGTCCGTGCACCCCCCGCGATGCTCCTGCCAGTCCCCCCGCCTCCTGGCGCACCGCTTCTCCTGGACCTTGAGCTGCGCCTCCAGCGCCGCCTGCGCGCGGTCCACGGCCTTCCCCGCCAGCGCCGCCGCCTTGAACGACGACACCCCCAGCACCGCCGCCAGATCCGCACCCTCGACCCCGTGCCGGAACGTCAGCAGCAGCAGATCCTGATCACTGAGCGAGACCCTGTCCAACACCCCTTCGAGCGTCTCCGCGGCCTCACCTGCCGCCCGGGGGCCCCCCGGGGGGGGGGGGG
>JAFACJ010001133.1 GCA_023425615.1 Actinomycetes bacterium | reverse complement strand
CGCGCCTGCTGCTCCTTGCTCAGAGTGCGCGTGACGGTGATCCGTACGTCGCCGGCCAAGGGACACCTCCTGTGCTTCCTCACCATCCTCCCGCATATGGGGTCAGAAGATGACCGAGGAAGGAGCTCGCAATCAGAGATGTCACTCTCGGATGGCCGCCATCGGCCACGGCCGGCGTCACTTCAGCAGCATGACCAGCACCACGAGCGCGATCACCGCCACCACCACGGACAGGACCGTGATCGTCGTCAGCCTGCTGGGCGAGTCGCCCGCGTCCGGCTGCTGCTGCTGCGGATAGGACTGCTGCTGCCCGCCGTAGTCGTACTGGTAGGGAAGCGGCTGCTGCTGCGGCGACGGCCGGTGCGCCTGGTAGTCGGGGTAGTCGGCGGCCCAGGCTCCCGGCTCCAGCAGGGTCCTGGCCTCGGGTTCCACCGGCGGGCGCGGCGGGGTCACGGGCTGCTGCCTGATCTGCCGGGAGACCTCGCGGAGCTGGCCCGGGTCCAGCACCGTCTCCAGCGGGTCCTCCTGGACCCGGTCCTGCCGGTCCTTGCGGTCCAGCCGCTCGGGGTGGTCGAGCATCGTCTCGTCGAACTGGGTGGCGGCGGCCAGGATCGGGTTGGGCCGGGAGGCCGCCACGTCCGACAGCAGCGGCAGCGCCTGGTCGCCGTTCATCCGGGTGGCGGGCTCGCGCACCAGCAGCCCCTCCAGCACCCGGGTGAGCGCGCCCGCGTTCCGCGGTCTGGGCACGGGCTCCGACAGGGCTGCCGACAGCGCGGCCATCGCGTCCTGGCGCTCGTAGGGCGCGTAGCCCTCGACCGCGGCGAAGAGCGTCGCGCCCAGCGACCACAGGTCCGAGGCCGCCGTCGCCCGCTCGCCCTGCACCCGCTCGGGCGGGATGTAGGCGGGCGAGCCCATGACCAGGCCGGTCTGGGTGAGGGTGACGTCGCCCTCCATCTGGGCGATGCCGAAGTCGGTGAGCACCACCCGCGACGGCTCGTCGTCGGTGATGAGGATGTTGCTGGGCTTGACGTCGCGGTGCAGGATGCCGCGGGAGTGCGCGGCGCGCAGCGCCTCCAGCACCTGCCGTCCGATGTCGGCGGCGCGCCACGGCTGGATCGTCCGCTCCACGTCGAGGATGTCCTGCAGTGACCTGGCCTCCACCAGCTCCATGACGATCCACGGGCGGCCCTCCTCCTCGACCACGTCGTGGACGGTCACCACGTTGGGGTGGTTGAGCCGCGCCGAGGCCCGCGCCTCGCGGAGGGTGCGCTGCTTGAGGATGTCCTTCTCCTGGACGCTCAGGCCGGGCCCGAACGTCACCTCCTTGACCGCGACATGGCGGTCGAGCATCGTGTCACGGGCGCGCCACACCGCGCCCATACCGCCGCGTCCGATCTCGGCCCGCAGCCGGTAACGCCCTCCGAGCAGACGCCCCGCCGACTCCTGTCCCATAATTCCGGTTTCTCCCCCGCACTGTGGAGAACTCCCCGGGAGCGGTAACCCCCTGGTCCCGATCCCGCTGGCCTTAACTTGGGACGCCTGAGCCTCCCCGCCGGTTCAACAGCATCTCACGGCTGGAACGAATCGAGAATATCGGTGGCGTTCTGCTTGTTCTCCGCCCAATCGTCCTCGGGGTAGACCACGAACACCGCCCACGCCTGACCGTTCACCATCAGACGGCGGTTGACGCCGTGCCGCGGCTCGCCGGTCCGGCTGAGGAACTCGTACTCCATCTCCGCCGCCGCCGACGCGCCCTTGACCTGGACCGGATCCAGGCGCACCTGCCTCTTGAAGTTCGACAGGCCCTTCAGGCTCTTCAGCGACTTGCTGGCCGAGACGTTGCCGGTGCTCCAGTCGGTGGAGTCCACCTGGACGTACGCCTCGGAGTCCGGGTCGTTCCAGTAGGTGGAATTGCCCTCGATCCGCTTGTTCCACTTCCGCGGCACTTCGAGGCTGAAGCCCTCCCCCGACGCGTTCTTGAAATCGCCGAACAGCAGCGACGGCTGCGCGAAGAAGATCAGCGCGACCAGCGCCAGGACGCCGACCACCGAGCCGACCAGGACCGAGAAGCCCACGCCGCGCCCCGACCGCCGGGACGAGGGAATGCGTCCCGTGTCGATGTCCTGGATCCACTGCTCGTCGGAGGAGGCGTGCGACGAACGCGTCCGCGGCACCGCGTACCGCGCGGAGGAGACCGGGGACGGTGAAGGCGGCGCCTCATAGACGTTGGGCGCCTCATAGACGTTGGGCGCCTCATAGACCGGCGGAGGGTCGTACACCTGCGGAGCTTCGTAGACCGGCGGAGGCTCGTAGACCGGCGGCGCGGACTGCTGGACGTTGCGGATGGGCGGGATCGACGAGCTGTAGAACGTCGGGTCGTCCAGCCGCGCCGCCGGTGCCGCTCCCGGAGGCGCCGGGCGGTAGAGGGAGTCGAACGCCTCGCCGACAGGTGCGCGCTCCTCCACGAGCGCCGCCGTCGGCTGGAACTCCTGCCGCGCCCGGTCGGGCGCGGTGGTGGTGAGCGGAGGCGCGGCGCCGCCGTCGGCGCGATGCAGCAGTTCGGCGGCGGCCGCGGCGTTCAACCGGATGTCCGGGTCCTTCTCCAGCAGGCCGAGGAGCACCGGGCCGAGCGCCATGCCGCGCTGCAGCGGCGGCACCGGCTCCATCATCACCGCGGCCAGCGTCGAGAGGATCTCCGGCCGCTCGAACGCCGAGTACCCCTCGACCGCGGTGAAGAGCGTGGCGCCCAGCGACCACAGGTCGGAGGCCGGGCCCGGCTTGAGCCCCTGCGCCCGCTCCGGCGACAGATAGGCGGGCGACCCCATGACGATCCCCGTCTGGGTGAGCGACACGTCGCCCTCCATCTGGGCGATGCCGAAGTCGGTGAGGACCGCGCGGTCCTCGCTGAGCATGACGTTCGCGGGCTTGACGTCGCGGTGCAGCACACCGGCCGCGTGCGCGGCGCGCAG